>DAOVRD010000279.1 GCA_030628375.1 Planctomycetota bacterium | reverse complement strand
CCCCCGCTTGCCCCGCCAAACAGGCGGCGGGCAAGCTCGCCGGAGGCGGGTAAACCTTGTCGTCGTAATCCCTGCCAAAACAACGCCTTCGAGGACGAGGACGACGACGAGGACGAGGACGAATCGCCGAAGAGTGTCTCTTTTGGCAAGGCGGGGCTCAATTAAGGGATGACCATGGCCTTCACCACGCCGTCCGCCCGGTCGCGCACACACTCGAAGGCGCGCTGCGTTTCATCCAGCGGGAAACGATGCGTGATGACCACGTCGGTGTCGAACTTGCCGCCGGCGATCAGCTCCAGCGCACGATCGTATTTGCCGACCGTGCGTCTGGCGGCGATGACGGTCAGCTCCCGGCGCCTGGCGGCCGTCAGGTTCACCTTCAGTTCGTCCACGCGTGGAATGCCCAGGATCACGGCCTTGCCGTGGATGGCGGCCGCATGGAAGACCTGCTGGATGGCCGGCACGGCGCCGGCGGCTTCAACGACGACGTCCACCCCCCTGCCCTGCGTCTGCTGGCGGAGGAATTCGATGAAGTCCTGCCGGCCGGAGTCGCAGGTTCCGTCGGCGCCCAGCTTCCGCGCGGCTTCGAGCCTCTCCGGCACCAGGTCGCTCAGGAAGACGCGGGAGGCGCCGTTCTCCCTGGCGGCCAACAGCGTCGCCAGCCCGTCAGGGCCCGCGCCCATGATGGCGTAGGTCTCGCCGCCGGACGGCTTCACCAGGTTCTCCACAATGTGAAGTCCGGTGGCCATCGGCTCGAACAGTGCCGCCTGCTCGAAAGTGACCGAGTCGGGGATGGGATGAAGCTGGCCGGCGTGCAGGGCGTAGTACTCGCACAGGCAGCCCGGCTCGCCGTGAGAGGCGGCGAAGCGAACGTCGGGGCAGACGTTCGCCTCCCCCTTCCGGCACCATTCGCATCGGCCGCATGGGCGATCGGGGGCGCAGGCCGCCCTCACGCCCGCGGCCACGTCCGTCACACCGGGCCCCAGGGCCACGACCTCGCCGGCGAACTCATGACCCAGGACCATGGGGTAAGAGGTATCCTTCTGGAGTTGGCCCCTGAAGAAGTGAAGGTCCGAGCCGCAGATGCCCACCGCCCCGACTCGCACGAGCACTTCGCCCGGACCCGGTTCGGGGACCGGCGTCTGTTGGGTTTCTATGCGTTCCGGCCCCGTCAGCACGGCCGCCTTCATCGTGTCGCTCATTGTTCGCACTCCTCCCAGACGACAGGTCGGGAGGATGGTAGCGGACCCGAAGTGGCATTGCAAGCAGCGCCCCGCGTCCTGCCGGGCGGCCCGTCTCAGGGGGTCACTCGACTCATAATGGTGCACCGGCGGCTGCGTCCGGCCGGCAGCGTTCTGAATGGGCGAGTCGTAAAGCCTGCCGGCAGAAGGACATAGTACGGGGTCCGTTTTGGGCCGTCCGGGGAGCAGACCGCGGCACACAGTTTGCTTTTCTGCGAGGTAGTCTTGACGTTCCGTGTCTTTTGCGTACGCACAGGATTGTCCGTAGCTGCCATCGGTCTCTTTATGGCCCGTGGCAGCTCTTCAGGTGGCCGGAGCCGGAGTGCGTTCGGCCAGGTCGGCGACGCGCTTGGGCCCGGTGCCTGACGGCAGTAGGAAGGCTCGTCCCCGCGCCGCCGGATGGGCCTTCCTGCGCATTTGTCAGCGTGGCGCCGAGTGCCCTCCCCCACCGGGCTGTCCAGCTTGGGGGCGTTCCTGCTTGCCTGCCAGGCGCCTCAGAACGATGCGCCGGCGGCGCATTCGTCGGCCGTGCCTCGCCTACTGCGCGATGCCTCTAAGTCCTTGTGACAGCACGGGTTAAGTACCCTCGTTGTCGTCCGCGCGGCGTCAGCGCTGCGCAAGCGCCTGCTGGCATGGCCTTTGCACCGTCCTATTCTCAACGTAAAGCTCGTTCCATCCCAATACACAGGGAGGATGCGCCGTGAAACGCTTCATGATCAGAGTTTGGACGGCGTTGCGATCCAGGAGGGGCCAGAGCCTGGTAGAGTACGCCCTGATTCTGGCCCTCGTGGCGATCGTCGTGATCACTGCCCTGACGGCTCTCGGAGGCTACTCCGAGGAGGCCATGATGAACGTGGGCAACGCGATCGGCAACGTCACCTAAGAGCAGTTGACAAGGCCCGCCCGCATTCGCCGGACGGGCCTTGTCACAGGTGGGCGGCGCAACTCACACCAACCTTCCGGCTCACTTTGGGCGTGCCGCCGCATGCGGCGCGCCTTTGCTCTGATGCCCCCGAGCGCTTCCCCCACCCGACGGCTCTGCGTCCCACCCCGTGGCATTCCAGCTTAGTGCGGACCCGCCCCTTGCGAGAGCACGTCCTCCATGGAGTAGACGCCGGGTCCCTTTCCGGCCAGAAACAGGGCCGCTCGGATGGCGCCCCGGGCGAAGATGTCACGACTGCCGGCCCTGTGTGTCAGCTCTATCCGCTCCCCTTTGCCGGCGAAAACGACCGTGTGATCGCCCACGATGTCGCCGCCGCGCACGGCATGGACGGCGATCTCTTCCGGCCTTCTCGGACCGGCCAGGCCCCGACGACCGTAGCAGAGGACATCGTCGGGGTCCCTGCCGACCGCCCTGCACGTCCGGCGCGCCAGTTCCATGGCCGTGCCGCTGGGGGCGTCTTTCTTGCGGCGGTGATGCACCTCGATGATCTCCACATCGTACCCCTCCGGCAGCGCCCGGGCGGCGTCCTCCGCCAGGCGGAACAACAGGTTGACCCCCAGGGACATGTTGGGCGCAATGAGCACCGGGACCTTTGTCGCCGCATCGCCCTCTACCTGCGCACGCTGCTCCGCCGAGAGGCCCGTAGTCCCTATCAGAACCGCGATACCGCGCCCGGCACATTCCTTCGCCCTGGCTACGGCTGCCTCGGGGGCGCTGAAATCCACAAGCACATCGGCCTCTGCGCTCAGCTCGGCGGACAGGGCCACCCCCAGCGGCCCGACGCCGGCCAGCGCACCGGCGTCTTTGCCCAGGTCCGGGTGGTCGGGCCGCTCCAGCGCGGCCACCACCTGGCAGCCCCCGTTCTGGGCGGCCAAGCAGATGATCCGCCTGCCCATGGCGCCGCCGGCGCCGTTGACGGCTATTGTAGTCATGTTGCCTCCCCGCTCTGTGGCTCTGGTCATTGTTACCGCGCCCCGCTCTAAACCGAGATGAATCCCTTCGGTAAGGCGCTATAATAGGTTATTGGCGGCGCCAAGGCAACGGCTGCTCCCGCCGGCGGCCGACGGAACGGACATGAGAGCTGACCCTGTGCCATACGACAGCCTGCGGCGTGTGTGTGTGCGCGCACCGAACTGGGTCGGGGACGTGGTGATGGCGACCCCGGCCTTCCGTGCCATTCGGCGGCATTTCCCCAGCGCTCACATTACGCTCATAGTCCACCGGCGGGTCAGGGCCGTGCTGCACCGCGCGCCCTGGTTCGACCAGGAGCTGCTCTACGCCCCGGCAGACGGCCGTCCCGTGCGCGAGTTCCTCCGCTGCGTCAGGGAGTTGAGGCGCGAGCCCTACGAGCTGGGTTTCGCCCTGCCGAACTCCTTCAGTTCGGCCCTCATGCTGCGCATGGGCGGAGTCGCGCGCCGCGCGGGATACGCAAGGGACTGCCGGTCCTTCCTGCTGACGGACGCCGTCCCCCGGCCATCGGAGAACGGCGGATTCAAACCCACCTACATGGTGGACTACTACCTGGGCCTGTGCAAAGAGGCCGGCATAGGAGCGGCCGGGCGGGAGATGCAACTGCCCTTCACGGATGAGGACGCGGCCCGGGCTGACGGGATGCTGAAGGGCCAAGGCCTGGACCCTGGCGGCGGCCTCTTCCTGCTGCACCCGGGGGCGGGCTTTGGCCCGTCGAAACGCTGGCCCCCCGACCGGTTCTCCCGCCTGGCAGAGCTGCTGCAAGGCGAGTACGGCGTCCAGGTGGCCCTCATCGCGGGCCCTGCCGAGCGCGATGCCGTCGCCGCCATCATAGGCGGCTCCGACGCGCGCATCGTGGACCTGTCGGCCTGCGGCATAGACCTTCACCTGCTTAAGTGCGTCGTGGCCCGCAGCGGGCTGCTGGTGACCACGGACTCGGGGCCGCGGCATTACGGAGTGGCCCTGGGGGTGCCCACGGTGTGCGTCATGGGCCCGACCCACCCGGGCTACTCGACCAGCGCCCACGCCAACGACCACGTGGTGAGGCTGGACGTGGAGTGCGGGCCGTGCCAGAAGAAGGAGTGCCCCCTCGACCACCGCTGCATGGAGGACATCACGGCGGAGATGGTCATGGAGGCATGCCGCGACGCCCTTGCCCACTCTCGAGACGGAACGGACGATGATTAAGCTGGAAGACCTGGTGAAACGGTTCGGCGACGTCGCCGCCGTTGACGGCCTGAACCTGGAGATATCGCCGGGGGAGCTTTTCGTCTTCCTCGGTCCGAACGGCGCGGGCAAGACCACGACGATCAAGATGATCGTGGGCCTGCTGCGTCCCACTTCCGGCCGGGTCATCCTGTGCGGGCACGACGTCCAGAAGGATTACATCGAGGCCAAATCGCTGCTCAGCTACGTGCCGGACCAGCCGTTCCTGTACGAGAAGCTGACCGGGCGTGAGTTCCTGCAGTTCGTCGGCGCCATGTATGGGATGCGGCGGCCGCTGATCGAGGAGAAGATCGCCGGACTGGCCGGCCTGTTTGAGATGGACGGCTTTCTTGACCAACTGGGAGAGACTTACTCGCACGGCATGAAGCAGCGCGTGGTGGTCAGCGCCGCCCTGCTGCACGAGCCGCGGGTCCTTGTGATTGACGAGCCGATGGTCGGCCTTGACCCGAAGGGGGCCAACACGTTGAAAGGCGTAGTGCAGCAACTCACCCGTGAGGGCGTGACGGTCTTCATGTCCACTCACACTCTGGCCGTGGCGGAAGATGCGGCCGACCGCGTGGGCATCATCCGCGAAGGTTCGCTGATCGCCCTGGGAACGCTCGAAGAGATATACGACGCCGCCCGCACCGACGGTCAGCTCGAAGAAGCCTTCCTGCGCCTCACAGAGGAAGCCTGACACTTCCGGACCGCGCCATGCGAGAGCTGCTCAATCTGATACGGCTGAGGCTGAGGACGACGCGGTATGCGGCCGCGGAGTTCCTGACGGGCTCCAAGCTGCGCATCTGTGTCGTCGTTGGCCTGGTTGCCCTTTTCTGGCTGCTGATGCTCGCGATGTTCGTCGATGCGTTCATGTTCCTGCGCAGCTTCCGGACCATCGGGCTGATCCTGCTCGACTACTTGTTCGCCTTCTTCTTCATATCGCTGCTGGTGATGATGACGATCAGCAACGCCATCATCGCCTACACGTCGATCTACCGCAGCGAGGAGACCACGTTTCTGTTCGCCCTGCCGATCCGGGCGGAGAACACGTTCGCCTATAGGGGCTCTGACTCGATCGTGTTCAGTTCGTGGGGCATGGGGACCCTCGTCGTGCCGATGATCCTGG
>DAOVRD010000199.1 GCA_030628375.1 Planctomycetota bacterium | reverse complement strand
GTTTCGATGATCGTCACCGCATCTTGCTTGCCCGCGTCCAGCAGCACTTGCCGAAGGCGCAGCGACCCGAAGTCGCCCGCCCATATGACCACTTTGTGGCCGTCTCGCAGATGAGGAACAACCGCCTCGAAGAACAACTCATGCCCGATGGCCGGCATGACCACGTTGATCCATTCCGCTTCCTCGACGGCGGAGGGAATATCCGTACTGACTCGATGGATCGGGTAGGTGCCCTTCGGGCCGATGCCTACGGCCTCGATTGCCCGCGCGCGCAGCGTTGTCTGGAAGGATGCTTCGAAATCGGGATGCTCGCACAGGTGGACGCGGTGGCCGCGATCCGTCAGATCAACCGCCATCATATGGGCACCGGCGCCCCCGCCCAGAACGGCAATCGGTTTACGATTCATCCGCCGACCTCCTCTCTCCGCGGTGCTTCCGCCATGAAGTTCTGCTGACTCGCGCCTGACTGCTCGCCATGATACGACATGCGTTTCTTATCGGCAACGCCTGGAAGCGCGGGGGCGGGCGGTAAGATTGCCGAGGGGGGCAGGGAAAGCCCCGGCCAGGCTCTGTCCAAGAATTCGGACGTGCCCCTTATGCCGGTCTTCATATGGTCATTCTGAGGCCGCCACAGGGCGGCCGAAGAATCTCCTCGTTAAGCCGCCAGAGTGGCCGCGAACGGCGAGATCCTTCGTTCGCCATGTGCGAACTCAGGATGACAACTCGCCCCCGCGGCCCGCATGGAGGCATTTTCAGACAGCGGCTAGACCACCAGTGGGTCAAATGCCTCATACTGATACCCCAGCCCGGCCCCCCGCAGGCTCGACAAGTCCAGCAGGCCGTCCCGGGCCCGAAAGATGCCCGGGTGGACCTGCTCCGCCCGCCGCGACGCGTCCGGGCAGAACTGCCGCGCGTTTGCCTCCACCCCCATGATGGGCCGGATGCGCCCTGCCAGGCCCACCGACTGGATCAGTCCCAGTCCCGTCAGCGTCAGGTCCTGCACGCTGTAGGGGACCCCCGCCTCGGTGGCCTTGGCCAGCATCAGCAGGGCGGTCGAGTGCCCCTTGCACGTCTTCAGCGCCACGCCTGTGTAGCCCTGGCGCAGCGCTTCGTCCATGGCCTCCAGCCCGCTCAGCGCCTCATCTGCCAGGATCGGTTTGAGCCTGGCCGCTCGCCCCACGTCCAGCGGTCGCTCGAACAGCCGCCGCGTCGTCGGCTGCTCCACGTACAGAAGCGCATCGTACGCCTCGGGCGAGCGCTCCCTGACCTGGTTCAGGTAGTGAATCACGTACTCCACGTCTTCGCACATCTCGTTGGCGTCCGAGGTCAGGTACACCTCGGCTCTGCCCGACTCGGCCAGCGCCTCGCGCACCACGCGGAACACCGACACGGTCCGGTCCACGTCCCATACCAGGTCATTGCCGCGCAGCTTGACCTTATGGCAGAACACCCCGTCGCGCTTCACCCAGGCGACCAGGTCGGTCGGGTACGCGTCGTGCGGGTCGTCCGGCCCGACGTCGGCCGGAGTCAACGGATCGTTCCCGCCCACCAGGTGAAACACCGGCAGCGTTGCGTCGTAGCGCGGCTTGACGTAGTCCGCCGGATACCTATCCTTGAACGCCGCCCCCAGGTAGCGGCTCAGGTCCCAGCTCATGTGCTCCGGCCCAAGCGTCGCGTAGGCGTCCAGCCCCAGCGCATGGCCGAAGGCGTCGTGCAGCGCTGCGTCAAAGGCCGCTCCCACCACCAATGCGCACATCCGTGGCATGGCCTCGCCCGGCGCATACTGCTCGACCATCTCGTTTGCCAGGTCCAGCAGCAGTTCCTCCGTCTCCAGCGCATGTTCCATCGGGTGCCCGTACTCGTCCCGCTTGCGCAGTTCGCCTCCGTACCGCACCGCCAGGTTGCGCATGAAATCCGTCACCATGAACGACGGCACCACCTGCGACGGCCAACTCCACGCAGAACCCAGCACCATGGACCCGCGGCCTACAGCCCGCCGGCCGTCCCGCGTCTCGACCAGGGCCGTCACGTTCAGGCCTGCGCCTGAGCGGGCCGACGGCCCCTTCACGGACCCGCCGAACTTCAGTTGCGCGCGGCGCGTCTTGTACGTGAATCTCACCTCCAGCTCCATGATCCGGACATCCGTCGCCATCGTCTTCATGGTCAGTCGCTCCAATCGGGCCGGCGCTCCGGGCGCCGGCGTCTCTTCTTGCGCGATCCCCCCGCGCCTTCTTGCCAAGGCGCCAGCGGCCGGGCAGGACAGTCCAGCGACTGTCAGGCGGCCGCTTTCTTGCGCCGTCGGATCACCATCCAGATGATGACAATCACCCCCACGTAAAGCAGCCAGGGCTGCCGCGCACCCGCGCCGCCAACCGCCCTTGCTGCGTCCTTTGCGCTGAGGATCTTATCCACGGGCGCGTCCGGATCAAAGAACTCCGCAGCCACTTCCCCGGTGTAGCGCATGCTGGAGGTGATGAATTCGAACTCCGGCTCCAATTCCTGGAAGAGCGCTTCCGGAGCGGCGCAGAAGACCTTGAACATGACGGCATCTTCTCCTTTGGGCCGGACGAACAAGTGCACAAACAGATAGCGCATCGCAAGTTGGTCGCCGGGCGGAGCCTGCTGGGCGGCGCACCCGCCGCCGGCCCGCAGGGGGGCAATGAATGAGAACCGGTGCAGAATCATTCCGCCGTGTCTTGCGTAGGATGACTCCAGTTCCTGCATGGCCTCTCCGGCCTGAGCGCGCACCGCGCCAATGAACCCGCCGACGAAGTTCTCCAGATCGTCCTCGTTCCGCATGAGGAAGGGCCGGCTGCCAGCCTCGCACCACACATTGGCTGGAGCGTCCTTGTGGTTGAGAACGAACACGAGGTTAGGCGACGTGCGCGGCCCTGCGCAGCCGCTGCCGGCCTGCGCCGCCACCTTCTCGGGATCGTAGCAATCCCAGTATGCAGCCGGGAGCCGCAGTTCCAGACGGCGAAACGCGTCCTTGATGAGGATCCCTTTCTCTTGCGGCGCTTCGGCATCGGCCGCCCCCCCGTCCCGAACGTCAGGTGCCGAGGGCAAAGGTCCCGCAGCCGGGGGCGCGACCTGGCCTGGCTGCGTGGAAGCACTGGCAGGCCGGAGCAGTAAGGCAGCCATGACGATGAGGAGCAGAAGACTATTCTTCACTTGCGTTGTCCTTTGTGCCGCCCTTGGGCGGTTCGTTCAGTTCGACCACTTTCGAGAGGATCTCACCGCGGTGCAGCTTGCTCGTTATCCTGTCGCCGCGCGAGACACGTTCAACCGAACGCAGGATGCGCCCATCGGACGTTAGGGTGACGCTGTATCCTCGTTCCAGCACTCTGAGCGGGCTCAGGGCATCGAGCCGCCTGCCCATGGCCGCGGCCTCTTCCCGCAGCACCCCAAGCCGATGGGCGAATGAGGTTTTCACCTTCTCCACTATATCGTCGAGCTTCTGGGCCCTCTCGCGGACCGCTGCCTCGGGCCTTCTGAATGCATATCGCGACGTGACGCTGCGGAGCAGTTGCCGCCCTCGATCCACCACTGTCCCCAGCGTAAGGGTCAGTCGTTTCCGGTGTTCGTTGAGCCTTCGGAGGATGTCCACGCGGTCCGGGACGACTATCTCCGCGGCCTCGGTTGGCGTCGCGGCCCGGACATCCGCAGCGAAATCGGATATGGAGAAGTCTATCTCGTGTCCCACGGCGCTGACGATGGGGATACGGCTGCGATGTATGGCGCGTGCCACTATCTCCTCGTTGAAGGGCCACAGGTCTTCCAGGCTCCCGCCGCCGCGCCCGATAATGATCAGGTCCAGGTCCGGCCGCTTCTCGTTGAGCAGGTCCATCGCGCCGGCGATCTCTGCGGCCGCCTCGGCCCCTTGGACGCGAGACGGGAAGAGGTAGAGTTCCACCGTCGGCAGGCGGCGTGAGATGACGTTGATGATGTCGCGGATGGCGGCGCCGGTGGGGCTGGTCACTACGCCGATCTTGCGTGGAAACGGCGGCAGGGGCTTCTTGATCTCTTCGCGGAAGAGCCCTTCTTTCTCCAGCTTCTCCATGAGCTGGCGGAAAGCGAGCTGAAGTGCCCCCATCCCCTTGGGCTCCATCCACGACACGATGAGCTGATAGCTTCCGCGCGGGGGATAGACGTCTATGCTGCCGTGGACCACGGTTTCCAGGCCTTCTTCGGGCTTGAACTTCAGGGCAGAGGCCAGTCCCCGCCACATGACGGCATTGAGGACGGCGTTCTCGTCCTTAATGGTCATGTAGAGATGGCCTGATGCAGCGCGCGTGACCCGGGAAAGTTCGCCAACCACGTAGACGCTGGGAAATGCAGACTCCAGGTTCTCCTTGATGCGCGTGGTCAACTCCGAGACCGTCAGAACGCGCCTTTCCTGACCGTTTTGAACAGACGGGTCTGCCATGCCGTTTCCAGGGGAAATGAGCAACCGAACGGAACCGCAGCAACCGATCCCCGGCGGTTACTGCGCCGTCCGGCGGAAGTCTTTACGGGCTCCCGAGCCCTTCGGCCCGAAGCCGAATACAAAGGCGATCTCCTCGTTGGCCTTCTCGATGTGCAGCCCGACGTCCAGGATCCACTCGTGCAGCAGCCGCCGGACGATCACGCGTGTCACCATGTTCTTCTCCTCGCCCTCCCCGCGCGAATCGAACTCGTATTGCTCGACCACGAGCAGGCGGTAGCGGTCGCTCAGTTGGTAAGACAGGTCCATGGTCAACGTGGAAGTCAGGTCAGAAATGCTGTCGTAGTCGATCTGAAACGCCCACTTCGGCAGGTAGTCGAGTGCCGCGCCGAAGTTCCACACGTCCGGCTGGTTCCCGCCGCCCATCCAGTCGTCACGCGAATGCACCGATATGCGGTCTGTCAGTTGCAGTTCAAAATCCCCGCGCAGGTAGTCATCGTCCAGGGCCGTCATTACTGAATCGCTGGAACGGCTCACGTAGGCCACGTCCAGCTTCGCCCAGTCTATGGAGCGCCACTTCCCCTCGCGGCGGCGCTTGGTCTGAAGCTGCTGGCGCAGCCCCAGCGTGAGCTCCGTCCCGGTGTCAATGGCGTCCACCCGGTCCATCTGAATGAACTGCGCCGACTTCGCCCCGGAAACCGAAAGGGAGTCTATGCCGATATAGGGGGTGAGGACGTGACGCAGCCGGTTCAGGTCGAGCAGTTCGCTGGTGAGGCCGAACGCGCGGGAGAAGGTGGTGCTGGCCGTAAGGCCGAACCCCGTGCCGGAGCGGCTTTCTGCATCCTGGAAATCGCCGCGGTCCATGGCGCTCCTGCTCACCGCCGTGGCCAGCGCGCGCACGGATGGATCGAATCGGAAGATGCCCAGGGTGAAAGGCAGCGAGAGCTTGTGCTCCGTGTGGAAGCGCCACAGGCCGGGAGGATCGAGAGGTTCTGGCTTCAAGATGTCGCTCAGCTCCAGGTTGTAGTGGCCCGCCTCCACCGAACCTTCGTAGACGAACCGGCCGACGGGCACGCCCACCATCTCCAGATCAACGCTGGGCTTCTGTTCCACCTGTGTCAGGAACTCGTTGCTGCGCCACCCGTAGAGCAGCGCCAGGTAGGTTGAGTTGCGCAGATAGCGCGCGAGCAGATAGCTCTCGGGCGTTTTCTCCTCCTCGAAGTCCGCCTCGAAGTACTCGTTCAAGAAGCCGTAGTCCGAAAGGCTATAGTACTCCGCGTCAACTCGCCAATCTCGGTTCAACCGGGTCCGATGCTCCACGTGCAGCCGCCCGCGCCCTTGCTGGGGCACCGGATCGCCGGTCTCGTCCGTCTGCCCCGAGTCGCTCACGTAGTAACCCCGGAGCCGTCCCTCATGGCGGGGGTACGGTTCCCGCCCGAACTCGTAAAGAAGCTCCGTCCCGATTGCGGGTCCCCGCGCGCCGTAGTAGTCGAGGTTGACGGTCCACTCATCCACCCAGGAAGGAGACGTTGTCAGGTCGAGCGGACTCCACGTTGTCTGTACGAAGGCGCCGAACTTGGTCGAGGTGCCCACGGCATACTCCTTCAGCAGGTAGGCCCGCCGGCTCAAGTCCATGCCGACAAAAGGCACCCACAGGAGCGTCTTCTGCGCCTCGCCGACCTGAAAGCGCGTGTCCCAGGCGCTCATCAACAGGCTGGGGCGGGTACGCACCAGTTGCACCTTCTCCGACTTGAACTGGTAATGCGGCCGCGCAAACTGGCAGGTCGTCGCACTCACCTCAGTGATTGTCAGGGTCTTGCTGTTTATCAGGTAAGCCTCGTCCCCCCGGAAGACGTACACCGTCTCCACCGGCGCCCGGGGGTCCCTCACACGCAGTTCCAGGTTGGTCGCCAGGCCGCGCCCCAGTCCGGGGTTGACATAGACCTCGTCCGCTCTGAGGAACTGGAGGGTGTCGGCGATACCGGCCTCCTCTTCGGTCTGCTCCTCGGGCGGCGCGACGGCGCCCGCTTTCCTGCCGATGCGCACGTTGCCCCGTGCGTAGACTTCGTACCTTCCGCGTTCCTGGTCGTACCAGACCACGGCCGCGTCGGCCCGGACCTCCAGGTTCCCCAAGGTCCCGTGCACGTCACCCATGCAGACCATGCAGACGGGATCCTCGTGCAAGAAGAACTCGATGTGTTCGGCCTTCATGGGCGGCATGAAGGCCTTGATGACTGCCAGCGGCCCCGGCGCCGGCATTTCGTCCCAGCACGTGTCCTCCTCAACGCCTCTTGTCAGCATCTCGGCCCTGCCCAGCAGGACCGAAAGCACCGGGTCCTCGGACTTGACCAACGGGCAGTCCCACGTGAACGACACCGTGCTCTTGAAATGCATGAGCAGGGCGCCGCACTCGCGCACGTTCGGCCCTTCGACCAGGCGGACGGGCGTGCGCTCCGTCCCCTCTTCGCTTGCCGCCCCCTCGGCGTACACCTTGACCACAGCCGCCCGGACGTCGGGGCTGCTGGACAGTGCCTTGTCGAACCAGATCACCATGCGAGGCGCCGCCACGCGCACCGGGCCCTGCCGAATCAGTGCCCCCTCCTCGGCCAGGAAGGCCCTGACCCCATCCTTCTCCCACGTCTTGACGGGCGCTCGGCTTTCCAGACGGAGGATGTGGAAGTCGTACTCCTCTTCGAGCAACGCGCTGTAGGCGTTGCAAGGCAGGGCCGTGACGCCCAGAAGCATCAGAAACGTCAGAGCGGCCCTGGTGGCTGGTCGTCCAAACATGTTCACACTGCCGAGTTGCCTGCCGGAAGAGAATGAGATCGGATAAGGAACGGGTACGCAGTGCCAGCACTCTTGGCGCTGTCAAACGGGACCGGCAATGTCTTATCATATTCAAATGCTTGTGTAAAACAAATGCCCGACCGGGGCGTCATTTGCCCTCCTGAGTGGCTTTCGGGCCTTCTTCGCATTCCCGGAATAGGGCCATTGCTTTCCGGAATGGCTGCCACCGACGAGAAGAACAGTCCCTACTGATGGATGTCGAAAGGCACAACCTCGCAGAGATAGCCGGGCTGAATCAGCGCGGCGGGCGGACCCTGAGTATCGTTGATCTTATCCAGGACGGAACGATCACGCCCGACATGGCGGCCCTGTGCTGGCTGGCCGTCGAATTCGGCACCAGTTTCCTCACAGGCGCCGTGCCTGGTGGGGTCGGCAAGACCACGTTGATGGCCTCGATCCTGTCGTTTCTCCCGCCCGGGGAGCGCATTGTCACGGTGGCGGAGCGTCCCGTGATAGACGACGCCCTGGCCGGCAGAATCCAAACGCCTGCGACCG
>DAOVRD010000131.1 GCA_030628375.1 Planctomycetota bacterium | reverse complement strand
GATCTTGATCCGGAACTTGTCCACCCCCCCGCCGCCGCTGACCTCACCGTCACGGGCGCTCAGCATGAAGCCGTAATCGCCTTCGCCGTTGATGGTGCCGGAGCCCTTGAACTTCGCCTGTGGCCCGGCCACCACCAGCCACTGATACTCGGTGCTGTGGAAGTTCAGGTCCCCAGCATGGAACTGGAACTCCGTGTCGCCCGTGGGGACGTTCGCTCCCTTCTTGTACTTGGAGACGAACCCGAAGTTGGCTCTGCCGGTGAGCGTCGGGGCATCGGCGTAGGCGCCTTCCGGCGACATGATCCAGCCGCCGCCGGTGACGAAGCCTCCGCCCGGGTCATAGACCACCACGTACTGGTAGACCGACTCGTCCGAGTCACCATCGTCGTCGGTCACGGTGACCTTGATCGTGTAGACGCCCGGCGTGTCGTAGGAGTGGCTCCCCATGACGATGCCCCGGCCGTCGGCCTCCGTCACGTCGCCAAGCGACGTAGACTCATCGCCCCAGTCCCATTCAGCCGTGTGGGTGTCCAGAATCCCTACGTCGGTGAACTCCGCTGACACCTCGATCGTCGTGCCGTCTGTGACCGGATCGACGGGAGCCGTGATCGGACCGACCTCGGGCGCGACGTTCCGGACCTCGACAGTGGTCTCGGCACTGGCCGTCAGGCCGTCGGGATCGGCCACCTGAACCGAGATGGCATGAGTCCACGGCCCGTCCAGGCCCGCCCCAGAGAACTCCACCGTCTGGCCCGGCGTCTCAAATGTGCCGTCATTCTCCAGATCCCATGCGTAGGTCAGCGCGTCGCCATCGGGGTCACTGCCAGTCGCCGACAGCTGGATCGAACCACCTTCGTCGACCTGGTAGGGACCACCAGCGTCGACGGTGGGGGACTGGTTGGCAGCCACAACGCTATTCGTCACAGTATACGTGGCCGTCTCGCCGTCGAATGTGCCGTCCCACCAAACGCTCGGATCATATCCCCTGTCGATTGCCTGGACCGAGACCGATGCCAAACCCGCTTCAGCAAATGTGTGAGTTGCCTGGTTGGATACTGACCAGTCAGTATCCCACACATTGTCCCCGTCAAAGTCCCAGCGATACTCAATATAACAGGTCTCCCATAGGTCGGCTTCTGCGTCGTGCGCAACGGCACTCAAAGTAACAGGTTCACCTAGAGCCCAGGGCCCAGTCCAATCTCGCAGGATCTCCACAGTCGGCACCGCATTGGCAGCCGCGTAACAGCGACCGCAGACTGCACTGCCGATACCCATTCCTCCCCCTGAGGGATCGGCTACCGTGGCATGCACCACTGGGCTGCA
Organism: Planctomycetota bacterium; assembly: GCA_030628375.1. GTDB lineage: Bacteria > Planctomycetota > Brocadiia > SM23-32 > SM23-32 > DAOVRD01. The sequence goes on along the minus strand of DAOVRD010000131.1, from coordinate 9,088 downwards.
ACGCCCATACCAGTGCGTATGTATATCGGATACTCCGGGTGGCATCCACCCTGGCTTGAGCGTCACGTATACGTAGAATGGATAATTTATCCCAGAAACTGTGTCCCAGTCGATCAGAAAATCCGTGACCGACCCGTCATAGTCGTCAAGAGCAATGTGCCAGTACGCTGGGTCCCAAAGCTCGTGATTCAGAACACTCACACGGGTCCAGCCGCCAGTCGATTGGGCAACGAAGGAGAGCCGGAAATGCTGATCATCATTGGCCTTATAGGACATGATGCACGTCGCCGGAGACCAACCGATGGCTATGCCCGCTTGCGCGAAGTTCTCAAAGGCGGATAGCGCCAGAAGGAACAACACCACCAAAGCAATCGGGCCCGACCTCATACATTTCCCCCTAGGATTTGCTAGATTCGTGCGCAAACCGTGTACCGCCCTGCCTGCACCGCGATTCGTTTTCGCCGTCTGCCCCTGAACGTTCCCGTCACCCCTGCCCGTCAGCCATCTCATGACCTTACCCAACATCGCCCTCACCTCGTTCTATAAGGGTTCTCGAGCCCGGGTTTCTCAGCCAAGCTGCCGGCCTGTCCTCCCACGCGGAGGTGGGTTACGGCCAAAGGTCAGAATAGAGCCCCGCGTCCTGCGTGCAGGCGGTGGCTCGGCTGTTCTGTCGCGATAAGAAGACGCACCCCTACGTCTTGCGCCCGTTACCTCCCCGTACGCCGGAAAGCCGTGAGAACATGGCAGTGACGGGAGCAAGCGCCAGTGGGGCACATTATACAGCGCGATCTGCCCGGGTCAAGAGGAACCCCTCGGCCCTGGCCCCGTGCTGAATGCGTCCGCACTGGTGTTCACGGACGGCGATCAGGACTGCCTTGACAGGGGCAATTCCAGATTGTGGGATTCCAGCAGTGGCTGGTCCGTCAGTACCTCTTCTGTGGGGCCGTCCACCACGACGCGGCCTTCGTCCAACAGCACCACCCTCGTGCAGAGATCGAGAACGGCGTCCAGGTCGTGGGTGGCCACGACGGTGGTCAGGTTGAGCCTGCGCAGCAGTTCTATGGTCTGGCGGCGATGGCGGGGATCGAGGTTCGCGGTCGGCTCGTCGAAGGCCAGCACCTTCGGCCCCATTGACAGCACAGTGGCAATGCAGACCCGCTTGCGCTCTCCGAAGCTGAGGTGGTGCGATGAGCGGTCCGTTGCATACAGCATGTCCACCTCGCGCAGGGCGTCCTCCACTCGCCGCTCCACTTCTTCGCGCGCGAGGTCCATGTTGAGAGGCCCGAAAGCCATGTCGTCGAACACGGTCGGCATGAAGAGCTGGTCGTCCGGGTCCTGGAACACCAGGCCCACCTTAGACCGGACCTCGTCCAGGTTGCCGTCCGTTACCTCGACGCCGCCGATCTCTACTCGTCCGGTTCCGCGCAGCAGGCCGTTCAGGTGAAGCAGCAGCGTGGACTTGCCGGCTCCGTTCGGCCCGACCAGACCCAGGCGCTCCCCCTCGGCTGCGCAGAGGCCCACGCCCTTCAGTGCTTCCGTTCCGTCAGGGTAGGTGAAGGACAGGTCTTCGATGACGATGGCTCGGGTCATGCCAGCACTCCAGCGGCAGCAAGCAATGCGGCCGCCGCAATCACCAGGGCACCTTTGACGGCATCCGCCGGCCGCAGGCGGAAGTCGTCGAGCGTCTTCACTTCGCCCCGGTAGCCCCGCGCCGCCATGGCGTGGTAGACGTGCGTTGTCCGCTCAAGGCTTCTGACAAGCAACATGCCCAACATGCTGCCCAGGCTCCTGAGCTTGCGCAGGCCGTGCGCGCGCCCGTGGCCCCGAGCGCGGGCCGCGGAGAGCATCCGCTCCATCTCGTCCAGAAGCACGAAGATGTAGCGGTAGGAAAACGCCAATATCTGCACCGCCGCCGAGGGCACGCGAAGCCTGCGCATCGCCTTCAGCGTGACGTGGAACCTGGCGGTCCCCATCATGGGGAACACGAGCAGGACAGCGGCCACGGCCCGTAGCGAGATCAATCCCGCTGTGGACAGCCCGCGCCGGCTCACCGCGATGGGGCCGGCCTGCCACAGGCGCTCTCCCCCGGCTGTCAACGGCAGAATGACCGCCAGGAAAAGGCAGAAAAGCAGCACCCAGCGCACGTGAACCAGGACAAAAGAGAACGGGATGCGGCTGATGGCCAGCATACCCGCCGCGACCGCCAGCCCCGCCAGCGCGAGCGGATACGTCGGCATCAGCACAACGGTCACCATGAGCGCCGCGATGCACGCGACCTTGACCCGTGCATCCCACCGCTGCAGCGGCGAGTCCAGGTGAGCGTATTTGTCTATCTCGGGCAGATGCATTTGGGCGGCCTTCCCGCTGCACGAACGCTGGCGTGGAGTGGGCACGCAAGATAAGCCCAGGGCGATTGCGCGTCAAACGCCTTCCGTTCTCAGCGGGGCTCGGCAGGCCGCGCCGGCTTGCTGTGCCGATCTGCGACCTGATCCTGGGAGACACCTGAGCGGACGGGATGAGGGTGTCCACCCCGTCCGCTCACGGCACTGTCGGCATCGCCCGTCCTGCAGGCCCTGCTACGGGGCCGCCGGGAGCGCCTCGCGTGTGGGGACCCTGGGCGCAGCGCCCGCGACCACCCGGTCCAGCTCGATCGTGATGATGATCTGGCTCCTGTGCCTGCGCTCGACCTCGCGCGAGACCAGGTACTTCAGCACGGGCACGTCTTTCAGCAGCGGTATGCCCGAGCGGGCCGCGACGCGGCTCTCGCGCGTGAGCCCGCCCAGCACCGCTCCCTCGCCCGGCTCAAGCAGCACTACGGAGCGCACGCTGCTTTCGGTGAGGATCGGCACGCTCTGGTGGGGCGTGTAGCCGACGTGGCTGGTGACCGACGCGCTGACCACGAGCTCGATCTCCTCGCTGATGCGGGGCGTCATCTCCACCACTATGCCTTCAACGAATTCCCTGATGGAGCTGAAGACCAGACAGCCGTCGGGGCATTCCGACTCGGCCTCTTCATAAACGGCTGTGGGCGAGTCGCGCAGCGGCGCGTCGGCCACGCGGTGGTTGAGGAATCCGCGGACGACAAAGGGGATCTGGGTCGTGGACTGGATCACCGCCGGTTGCTGGTGGATCTGCGTGAGCCTCGTGTCGGTGATCACCTTCGCGTGCCCGTTGCTGACCAGGTAGTTGAGGAACTCGGTCGCCAGCAGGGGATTGAACGATAGCGTGGCGCTCAGGGACGTGAGGTCGAGGTCGTAACTGCTGGGATGGCCGGTGTTATCCCACGTGGCGGTGAGGCCGCCTCCGGAAATTGCCTTCTTCCAGGCATACCAGTCCAGGCCGACGTCACGGGCGTCGTCCTCGTCAATCTGCCAGATGCGCACGCGCGTCTCGATCTGGTCGGGAGGCACGTCGAAGACGCGCAGGGCCTCCAGGTCACCCTCGAAATAGCTGGGCGTGTCCTCGATGTAGAGGAGCTGACGGGCGTCGTCGGCCAGCAGCACGACGAACGGGCTGGCCGCTGTCTCGGCGATCAGGTCGGCCACCTCCGAGGGCAGGCGGTGTTTCACGCGGGTGTACAGGCCGCCCGTGCCCAGCGCCGAGGCCGCCAGATCCTTCTGGTCCAGGGCGGCAATGGTCTGGTCCAGGTAGGGTATCATCCACACGGGCACCGTCACTACGAGCATGGACTCGCCGGTGTATTCCGTCCTGACCCGGTGTGTCTCCTCATCGCAGACGCAGACGCTGCCGGGGGCGAGCCGGCTCACAAGGCCCCCTTCGAGCTCCACGGCCGTCTGGATCAGCTCGAAGACCTCCGAGGCGTTCGCCTCCTTCAGCACGTAGGCCCTGACCACGTAGTCACGATGGTCGTCGGTTGATTGGATTTCGATCCGTTCGGTCGGGCCGCCGGCCTTCTGCGCAAGCGTTTCGAGCGTCTTGCCGGCCAACCGGTTGAAGCGCACGCCGCTCTGTTCCGGGGCAACCTGAGCCAGTGCAATCCCGGAGGCCAGGACCATCAGGAGCAGGACCGCCAACGGTTTCCGCCCCGCAGCCGACCCGCAACCGTCCCGCCGCACCAACTTGCCGTCTCTTGCTCTGTGTGAGAACATTCCAACACTCCTTGGGAGAAGCTAGAGGTCCGATTCGCACGGGCCCGTAAAGGACCATGACATTGTATTGACGCGACTTACTTGCCTTCCGTTGCTGAAGAGGTGGTTCCCTCATCGCTGTCCTTGAGCTGGCGAATATCCCGCCGGAGCTTCAGGCACATCAGCACCGCGCTCAGGCCGAAGATGAGACCCAGGCCGGCCAGCACCTCCGCCACCGGGAACGGCTGCTCGCGGATCAGGTCTTCGGTTGGCGCCCCCTCCGGCGCAGGTTGAGTCCTGGGCGCGGTCTCACGGAGCGCCGGCTGCGGCGCAGAATCCTCGGTTGCAGGGGCGGCGGCAGCCGGTTGCTCCGGGCCGGGGCCTCCCACCACGAAACGCGTCTCCGTCTTGTGCCCCATGCTGCCGGTGAACGTTGCCGTCCACCGCCCGGCGAGGCCCTCAGGCGTGACTGTCAGTCTGCCCGCTTCGTCCGTCTGGCCGGTGAGGAAGAGCGCCCCGTCCGGTCTGCGCACTTCCGTCCGAACGCCGCGCGCGGGGGTCCCGTCCGGGAAGAACGCTTGAAGCAGCACCGTGCCGTCGTCGCGGACGCGCGAGGCCGCCATCATCTTGTGCGCATACGCTTCGCCGCCTGCCGCCAGCAGTGCAGCGGCCAGGCACAGGCACGCCCACTTACTCATGCTGTTCCTCCAATACGCCGGGTGCCACTCTCTCCAGGAACACCGCGGCGAAACCCGTCACAATGCCTTCCAGCACCGCCAGCGGCTGATGGGCAATGAACACCACCCACGCCACGCCCACAAACGACTCGTCCGCGAACGTCAGGACGACCTTCAACAGCACAAGCGACAACAGCACGGCCCCCCAGCCTGCCAGGAAGCCGAAGACAAAAGGGCTCCCCTTGAAGCGGACGGACCGCCCGAGTCGAAACAGACCCCATGCGGCGTACGCCGGCAGCCCCATCGTCAGCGCGTTCACCCCGAGCGCCGTTATGCCGCCGTGCTGGAACAGCAGCGCCTGGAGTATCAGGCCGAACAGTATCGGCAAGAAGGCCAGAGGCCCCATGATGATGCCCACCAGGCCGGTGAGGAGCAGGTGGGCAGAAGTCGGCCCCATCGGAACATGCACCAGCGATGCGACGAAGAAGAACGACGTGCACAGCGCGACGCGGGGGATCTTTTGGGCATCGGCTCGCCACAGAAGCGCGCCGCCCAGGCCCAGCGTCGCAACGCCGCTGCCGGCCAGAATCCCTGCTGGCAACACTCCGTCGCTGATGTGCATGGAGCCCTTTCCCGAAACGCAACAAGGCCTCCTCCGCCACGTGGGATCACGGGCTGAGTGTCAGCCTCTCCTCGACGTGAAGCCAGAGCCCGCCGCGCAGCACGCGAGGGTACTCCTTGCCGTTCACTGTCGCGGTCCCGGACTCCGCCGATACGGAGATCATCCACCAGCCGGGCTCGTCCAGCGTGTAGGTGAGGTAGCCGTTGACGTCGGTCCTGGCCACCCGCGTGATCATCGGGACGTCTTCCATGCCGAACTGGTCTTTCGGCAGCGCGTCGCCGTCCACGTAGAAGCCGTTGAGCTTTTCGATCTCGGCCGTCGCGTCCGGCAGCGGCTTACCGTTCAGGTAGGCCCTCACCGTGACGGCGAATCCCGCCTCCAGGCCGTAGGGGCGCGTCAGCGGCACGACCTCAATGGGCAGCCCCAGCCGCACGTCCCATCCTTTCTCGGCCATCACGTGGATGCACTGCTTGACGTAATCCTGGACGGCTTCGCCTTCCTCTTCGATGGGGCAGGGCGCGGCTTCCAGCACCAGCCATGAGTCGCCTATGCTCTCAGGGGTGTAGCTGAGCGTGAATGCCTTGCGCATCTTGCCGGTGTCCGGATCCTTCATGTCCGCCGTCTTGAGGGCTACCGGTTCTTTCTCGCCGTCGGGTGTGACGACGTAGAAGTTGGGCGTCAGGGCGTCGAACAGGATCATCTCGTACGGATGGCCCCAGAAGTAATCCCACGTGATCTTCTGGCCGAGCTTCCCGTATCCGTTCGGGCTGTCGGGCCAGAACGTGTGGAAATGCCCGAAAGCCAGTCCTCCCATCAGGGCAACTCCTGCGAGCACAGCGACAATGCTTCTCTTCCGCATCACGTGTGGCTCCTTTCCGTGCAGCTTGTTGGATCCCAGAAAAGCGACGTGCCGCATCCGGCGAACGGGCCAAACACTGGCACGTATGAAGGTGCGTAACACGATTTCCCAAAAAGTATAACGCAACCATCGAGGGCGATCAAGTGAATCTCGTGTCGGTTGCGCTTTCTCCCTGCTATCCCAAGCCCAGCAGCAACCCGCCCTGGTAGACGACCAGCGAGGCCACCCAGGCCAGGGCCGTTGTGTAGAACACGACAAACAGGGGCCACCGCCAGGAGTTGGTCTCCCTTCTAATCACCGCCACGGCGGCCATGCAGGGGACGTAGAGGAGCACGAAGACCATGAAGACATATGCTTTGAGCGGGTTAAGGTTCTCCTTCAACGCGTTGCGCAGGCCTTCGGACTCTTCATCGGTCTCTCCAAGGCTGTAGAGCGTGCCCATCGTGGAGACCACTACTTCCTTGGCCCCAAAGCCCGCGAACAGGGCGGTGCCGATCCTCCAGTCGCCCAGGCCCAGCGGCCTCAGCGCGGGCGCGATCAGGTGGCCGATGCGGCCGGCGTAGCTGCGCTCGAGCTGCTTGCTGGCCAGCTCCTCTTCCAGGGAGGCCGCCAGCGTCTCGTCTGCCGCTGCTTCGATGCGGGCCTCGTAGTTCTGTTCCAGCGTCGTCTGGCGGGGGAACGTGGATAGGACCCATATGATCACGGATATGGCCAGTATGATGGTCCCGGCCTTCTTCAGGTACAGCCAACCGCGCTCCCACATGTGAATCACCAGTCCCCGCAGGGTGGGCAGCCTGTAAGGCGGCAGCTCCATGACAAACGGCGTCGAAGGGCCGGGCAGCAGGTACTTGCGGAACAGCTTGGCCATGATAATGGCCAGAGCAATGCCCAGCATGTAGAGGGAGAAAATGATGTTGCCCGCAGCTTTGGGGCTGAAGAATGCACCGGTCAGCAGGATGTACACCGGCAACCGGGCCCCGCAGCTCATCAGTGGATTGACCAGAATGGTCACCAGGCGATCCCGGCGGTTCTCCAGGGTGCGCGTGGCCATAATAGCCGGAATGTTGCAGCCGAAACCGATCAGCATTGGGATGAAGCTCTTGCCGTGCAGGCCGATCTTGTGCATGATGCGGTCCATGATGAAGGCCGCCCGGGCCATGTAGCCCGAGTCCTCCAGAAACGCGATGGCCAGGAAAAGCAGCAGGATGTTGGGCAGAAAGACCAGCACGCCTCCGACCCCGGCGATGATCCCATCAACTAACAGCGATTGGATGTATCCGGCCGGAACGAGCGCGGCGACCTGTTCCCCCGCCCACCCGAAGAATGTTTCGATCCAACCCATGGGCGGTTCGCCCAGCTTGAACGTGAGCTGAAAAACCAGCCACATCAGAAACACAAATATCGGGAGTCCCAACAGACGGTTTGTGATGATCGTGTCAATCCGGTCGGACAGGTCATGCCGGGCTTCGACGGTGCTTCTGACGGCCTCTTCGCAGGCCCCGCTGATGAAGCCGTAACGGGCCTCGGCGATTACCACCTCGGGCAGGTCATCGTAGACCTTTTGAAGCCGGTTGATGCTGGCCTCTGCCTGGTGGAGGATTTGCTCCCAATTTGCGCTACGCTGCACTACCTTTTCCCGAATCTCTTGGTCGCTCTCCAACAGCTTGACTGCCAGCCACCTCGCCGGGTATTGCTCCAGGCTCGGCTCGGCGGCCAGCAGGCCTTCAAGCTTGCTGATCTCCCTTTCAATGTCGCGGCCGTAGTGCACGATGTGTTCATCGCGGGGCCTGTCAGAGGTGGCAACTTCCACCGCCACCCTCAGCAGGTCGTCCACTCCCTCGCCTTTATGACCCACCGTGCGAGCGATTGGAGCCCCCAGCAGGGCGGAGAGCTGATCGTAGTCGAACCGGTATCCCATGGAGCTGGCCACGTCGCTCATGTTGAAGTCCAGCACCAGAGGGACCTCCAGTTCGATAAGCTGCGTCGCCAGGTAAAGGTTGCGCTCCAGGTTGCTGGCGTCCAGGATGGCCACCACGACGTCCGGGCGCTCCTCGACGATGAAGTTCCGTGCCACCAGCTCGTCCAGCGAGTGGGCCGTCAGGCTGTAGGTGCCCGGCAAATCAACCACGGTGATCTCGTGATCGTTGAACTTGCAGTACCCTTCTTTGCGTTCCACGGTGACTCCGGGATAGTTCCCGACGTGCTGGCGGGCGCCCGTGATGGCGTTGAAGACGGTCGTCTTGCCAGAGTTGGGGTTGCCTGCCAGTGCGATTGTGAGCTTCTTATCGGACACCCTTGCCTCCTTTGCGGGCTCCGGGGAGGCCGCTTTGAGTTAGGGGAGCCAAACTTTTCCCTCAAAAAAAACTAGCCACGCCCGGCGACCAGTATCTTCATCGCTATTCCCCGGCCGAGCATTATCCTGCTGCCCTTTACGCGTATCATGAGCGGCCCGGCGACATTGCCTCTGAGCACTTCCAACTGCGTGCCCGGCACCAGGCCCATGGCGCTCAGGCGCCTGACCAGGCCGCGGCCGGCGTTGATCCCGACCAGGGTGACCAGGGCGCCAGGTGGCGCCATGCTCAGTGGCGTCGTCCCGACCGGTCGGGCACGCGGTGACATGCGCCCGCTCATTCTCCCGTTGACTCCGGTTCGGGCTTGACGGAGATTCCCTTTGCCTCTTGCTTGCGCAGGGAGAGGTGGTATCCTTTGATCTTGATTTCGATGGGGTCGCCAAGCGGCGCAACCCGCTGGACCTCCACCACGGTGCCCCGGGTGACACCCATGTCCAGGAGCCGTTGGTTTGTCGGCCCCGATTTCGCGCGGACCTTGACGATTCTGGCCT
>DAOVRD010000223.1 GCA_030628375.1 Planctomycetota bacterium | reverse complement strand
CGGCACGACCTGAGGAGCTTCGCCAGCGTCAGTTGCCCCACAGGCGTCAGTCCGCGCGGACTCTCCAGCGCGTGGCGGCCGCCCGGAGCAGTGTTCACAAATCCGGCCGCCCTGAGTCGCCACATGGTTACGCTGGGCTCACGCCACGCCGAGGAGCTGAGCCCGGTGTCTCGGCACACCACATGCAGGGCCTCCACGTGCCTGCTGGCACGGAAATCCGCGATGTCCCCAGGCAGGAAGATGGCCGTCTTGCTCCGCGACTGAAGAGCGACACCCACCGGCTCCCCGAACTCCGCCTCGGCGAACGCCTCCCTGCTCTCCACGGGGAACGGGGCGGCCTCCAGGATCACATCAATTCTGACGCGGTCCGCTTCGCGCCCGGAGGAAGCCGTCGCCTCGCTGAGCCCTTCAAAGACCTGTCGCGCGGCCTCTCGGACGCTCTGGGCGAGACTGCGCTCACAGACCATGACTCTGGCCGGGAACACATTTGGCGAGTACACCGTCACGAACACAGGCGCGTTGACTTCACGCAGGCAGGCCTCCGGCCCGTCCGCAATGGCAGGCAGGGGCCCGGCGCCGCCGAGCGCCTCCAGCGCATCGAAAAACAGGCCCATAAGATACTCGCCGTCGTCCCGGCCCAATTCCAGCGGCCAGGTCGCACCCTCGACCGGAAACACCGCAGCCACCGCCTCGGCAACCGGGGGCTGTGCCGGTTCGCTTGCCGGCCTCTCCGCACTGCTCCCGTCCGGCCCCTGGCGCACAATCATCAGCACCACACCCCCGGCCAGGAACAGAAGTGCGGCGAACACCGCGCGGAGGGTTCTTCGGCCCGATCCTTCCATCATCGCGCGCGTCAGCCTTCGGGGGAAAACAGCGTCGTGCTCTCTCTCTGCTTGTACCACTCGACCGTGCGGCGCAGCCCATCCTCGAACGGGACCTGCGGCTCGTAGCCGAGGTATTCCCGGGCCGCGCTGATATCGGCATGGGAATGCTTCACGTCGCCGGCACGCTCCTCGCAATACTCCGGCTGCACCCGCTTTCCGATGATGCGCTGGAGCAGTTCGAGCAGTTCGTTCAGTGTGTGTCGCTCGCCGGCGCCCACGTTGCAGACGCGACCGGCCGCGCCTTCCGCCCGTGCGGCCAGAAGATTGGCCGCCACCACGTCGTCAACGAAGGTAAAGTCGCGCGACTGCTCGCCGTCGCCGAATACCTGCGGGTTCTTCCCCGCCAGAATGCAACCCACAAAGATGGGGATGACAGCGGCGTACTGGCTGTGGGGGTTCTGGCGGGGTCCGAAGACGTTGAAGTAACGCAGTGAGACCGTTTCCAGGCCGTACATGTCATTGAACACCCGACAGTAATGCTCGCCCGTCAGCTTGCTGACGGCATACGGGCTCATGGGACTCGGCGTCATATCTTCGCGCTTGGGCAGTTGGGGCACAACGCCGTACGCGGAGCTGCTCGAAGCGTACACCACCCGCTTGACGCCGCAGTCCCGGGCCGCCACCAGGACGTTCAGCGTGCCCTCCACGTTCGCCTGGTTGGCGGCCAGAGGATCCTTCACCGACCTCTGCACGCTGGGCAGCGCAGCCTGATGGAGCACGAAATCCGCGCCCTCGAAGGCCCGGCGCAGAAGGTCGCCGTCGCAAACGCTGCCCTCGAAGAGCAAGGGCACGGCGCGCCGTGCCCCTACGGCGGCAGGTCCCGACAGGCTTTCCCTGCGGCCCGTGGAAAAATCGTCCACGACCCGCACCTCTTCGCCCTCGGCCACGAGGCGGACCACCACGTTTGAGCCAATGAATCCTGCGCCGCCGGTCACTACGTAAACGGCCATCACTTGCCCTCCGAAGCCCTTTGCGAACGAGGGTCCGCCGCCTCCGCGGCAGACGAACAGTTCCTTCGTTCGCCCGTCATCATGCTGGAGCGAGTTGGCGAGTTTATCGGATAAGTGCTACCGGAACAACCAAAACAGCCCGCCGCTCGCATCCCGGACCATTTGGTGTTGACAAGGGAGCGGTGAAGCCCTAGATTCCTGCTTGTTCGTCGCTTCAGCGATCCCGTTGGGCGCGAAGCGCATCGTCAACTCGTACTTCCTTAAAGGCCCGCCCAAGGAGGCAGAAATGTCCTTGCGCGTCATTGACGCCCACAATCATCCCAACTGGCACGGAATAGACACCGATGCCCTCGTCAGAAACATGGACGAACACGGCATCGAGAAGACGTGGCTGTTGGCCTGGGAGATCTCCCGGACAGAGTACGACATGGAGCCCTATTACCACCAGGTGATGGACCCGCGCGACGTGTCCGTGCCGCTGTGGATGATCGTTGACGGGTTGAAGAAGTACCCGGATCGGTTCATCGGCGGCTGGGCGCCGGACCCCCGATATCAGTACGCCCGCGCAGAGGTCTACTCGGCAGTCAAGCTGCACGGCATCAAGGTGTTCGGCGAACTGAAGTGCCGCATGCGTTACGACAACCCCGATGCCATAGCGATGTTCCGGCATTGCGCCGAACTCGGCCTGCCCGTTCTCTTCCACCTCGAATGCCCGGAGGGCACCCTGACGACCGAGTCCAAGAGCATGAACTCATGGCCTTTCTGGTATGGGGGCGACTTCTCGGTGGTCGAGAACATGTGCCGGCTTTGTCCGGCCACGCAGTTCATCGGACACGCGCCGGGGTTCTGGCGGGAGCTATCCGGCGACGCGGCCGAAGACCCCGAGCGCTACCCGAAAGGCCCGGTCACGCCCGGCGGGCGCCTCTTCGACCTGCTGCGGAGGTACGAGAACCTGCACTGTGACCTGTCCGCCGGCAGCGCCATGACGACCCTCAACCGTGACCTGAAACTGACCAGGGAGTTCTTCATCGAGTTCCAGGACCGGATTCTGCACGGACGGGACGACTTCGGTCGGGCGCAGATGGACCTGCTGGAGAAGCTGGACCTGGGCGAAGAGACGATGGAGAAGATCCTGCACGGCAACGCCGAGCGACTTATCGAAAACGCCGGCAAGGGAGTTTGAAGTCCCCGAGACCCGTTGGAGGAAGGAGCAGGACCGTGAGCAGCGACCAGAAGCTGGCAATTGACGGTGGCGCGCCCGTACGCAGCGAGCCGATGCCCCGCAGGGGCCTGATGACCGAGGAGGAGAAGGCGGCCGTCGTGAAGCTGTTCGACGAGGCGATCGCCGCGGGCACGGCCTTCGGCTACAGCGGGCCCTGCGAGCGCCAATACGAGGAGGACTTCGTGGAGTTCATGGGCGGCGGATTCGCCGACGGCGTCAATTCCGGCAGCAACGCCGTCTACTGCGCATTGGGCGCCCTGCAGCTGGACGCGCTCTCGGAAGTCATAGTGCCCGCCATCACCGATCCCGGCGGGATTATGCCGATAGCGCTGCTGGGCTGCGTGCCCGTCGTGGCCGACGCGGACCCGCGAAGCTACAACACTTCCGCCGAGCAGATAGAACCGCTGATCACCGAGAGAACGCGTGCCATCATCGTGCCGCACATCGTCGGCGAACCCGTGGACATGGACCCGGTCATAGAGCTGGCCCGCCGGCACGACCTGTACGTCGTTGAGGACTGCGCCCAGTCCCACGGCGCCAGGTACAAGGGCCGCCCGGTGGGGACCATAAGCGACATCGCCGCCTCTTCCACCATGTTCGGCAAACACTTCACGACCGGCGGACAGGGCGGCATCGTCTACACGCAGAACGAGGAGTTGCACTGGCAAGGGCGCCGCTTCGCCGACCGGGGCAAGCCCTTCAACCTGGAGGCCCGCGGCAACGTGGTCGCCGGCCTGAACTGCAATCTCAACGAGATCGGTTCCGCAATCGGCAGCGTGCAGGTGAAGAGGCTGCCGCAGATGCTGGAGAACCGGCGCAAGGTCGGCGAGGCCGTCAAGGAGGCCCTCAAGGACAGGCCGGCCGTCTCGGTGGGCTGGCAGGTGCCGGAGACCGAGTGCACCTATTGGTACCTGCGCATAACGCTGAATCTGGACGCCGTGCGCGTGGACATGGCGACGTTCCAGAAGGCCCTGTCGGCCGAGGGCGTCTCGTCGCTGCACGGATACCCGACCGCTCCGTGCACGTTCCCCTGGTTCGCCAACAAGGCCGTGTTCGGCAAGAGCGGCTTTCCGTGGGACTGCTCGGACTATGCCGGCCCCAAGGAACCGGTGAGCCGGACCGAGAACGTCATGAAGGTCTTCAACGAGAACTTCTGCGTCAACATGCACGAGAGCTACGGCCGGCAGGAGGCCGACGACATCATCGCCGCCCTGCTCAAAGTCGAGAACGCCTACCTGAAGTAACGGCCCGGCGGAGAGAGGTTGGCAAGAAGGATCAGTCACAGCAGAACACGAAGTAGCCCAGAGGGCCGGGCAAACGCCAGGAAGTCGTGGCCAGCGTCTTTGCAGGGCGTTTCATGATCTCAGGTGGCGAGAGAAAGTCCATGGACTTGACACGTCGGGCCTCGTGTCGTATACTGTCTGTGTCAAAGGGAATCAACATCTGCTCCCCGTCGGATCAGCCTTTGGGCCTCCGGCGGGGTTTTGCTTTTCGGGGTGCACGGCGTGCCTGCTGAACCCACCCACAAGCGCACCATCGTCTTCATGGACGGCCAGAATCTGTTCTATGCCGCCAAGGAGGCGTTTGGCTACGCGTATCCGAACTACGAGCCCTTGAAGTTGGGCAACGAGCTGTGCACTGCACAAGGCTGGGACCTCGCCCGAATCCACTTCTACACCGGCGTTCCGGACCGCCAGGACAACCCCTTCTGAAATCACTTCTGGACAGCTAAGCTCGCGGTAATGGGCACTCAGGGCATCGTTACGTTCTCTCGGCCGCTGCGGTACCGGAACCAGACGATTGCGCTTCCAGACGGAACGACTACTACGACGCTCGTGGGACAGGAAAAGGGCATCGATGTGCGGCTCGCTCTGGACGTTGTCCGCACGGCCAGAAGGAAGGAGTACGACGTTGCTCTGATCTTCAGCCAGGATCAGGACTTATCAGAGGTAGCCGACGAGGTGAGGAGCATATCCGTAGACCAGAACAGATGGATCAAGGTTGCCTGTGCCTTCCCCTCCAGCCCGACGTCCCGCAACAAGCGGGGCATAAACGGCACCGGATGGATCCGGATTGACAAACGAACCTACGACGCCTGCGTGGACCCGCGAGACTACAGATTGAAGAGCCGATAGGCGAGGCGAAGACTCGGGCACGCCGCACTGGCCGCACTGAAGGCGTCCGGCGGCGCGGGAGCAAGGCGACATGACGGCCGCGTGCAGAATGACGGTGCGGACGGGCGAGGTGGTGCATCCCGCGTTCGCAGGGGTGGGGTTCCACGTGTCTCATCACCTGCACTCGACCGGCAAGGACCACTTCGATCAGGTCATCGCCAAGCGGTGGCGCGAGCTGAATCCCTCCTTCGCGCGGCTCACCCACATGCAGCGCGGCAACCGTCAGGCGCTCGACACGCTCGCCGACCACCTCCTGCGGCTCAAGGACACCGGCACCGAGGTCTACCTGGCGACCTGGGACCCCGAGGACACCGCCGAGGGGGCGGAGCGCGCCGCCTATGCGAAGAAGATCGTGGACCAACTCGAATACCTCGTGCGCGAGCGCGGCGCGACGAACGTCCGGCACTACTGCATGACGAACGAGCTGTCGCTGGGGAAATGGGCCGGCCTCGTGCACGACCTGCCGAAGTTCCGGGACTACCATCGAGCGCTGCTGGAGGAACTCGACGCCCGCGGCCTCGACGTCCGGCTCCTGGCCACGGACGCGTCCCCTCTGGAGAACTGGCACACCATCGAGTGGGCCACGCAGAACATGGACGACATCACCGGCATCTACGGCGGCCACCACTACATCAACGGCTACGATCTGGACGACGAGACGTTCTATCCCTGGTTCCTGTCCAACTTGAAAGGGGGCGCCGGCCTGGCCCGGAAGATGGGCAAGGACTTCATCCTCGGCGAGTTCGGCTGCAAGCAGGACGGCAGCATCCGCGACGGCAAGAAGATGGACGTCTGCATCCACTTCGGCAAGCCGCGTGAGCCGATGATGGGCATACAACTGGCCGAGGCCGTCATCGCCGCGCTGAACGCCGGCATCTGCGCGCTCGCCAACTGGACGTTCACCGACTACCCGGACGAGTACCGGGACAACTACGTGAACAAATGGGGCACGTTCAAGTGGAGCGGCAATGACTGCTCAACTCGTGCCCACTACTACGCATACGGCCTGCTGACGAAGTTCCTGCGCGGGCCGGCGACCGTCTTCGCCGTCGAAAGCTCCGATCCGCTGGTTCGCGCCGCGACGGTCCAGCACCACGGCACGAAAACGTGGTCCATCGCAACCGTGAACCGCCGTGAGGACGACGTCGCCCTGGCGCTTGCGCTGGACGGGCCGCCGCTCGGCCTGGCATTTCGCAAGTACACCTACGACCCGGATGACGTGCCGCAGCATCCGTTCGGCGACCTTCAGGGACCGGCCGCCCACGTGACGATGGAGGACGGTCATCTCGAGGACGTTCTGGGCGCCGGTACGCTGACGGTGTACACGACGGCCTACAGAGACGAGGCGCCCTCGCCCGTCCGCGCAGTGACTGTCGAGAGGTCGCCCGACCGGGGCCGGCGGGTGAAATGGGAGCCGAACAGGGAGGCGGACTTCTGTTACTATCGCGTCTACCGGTCGGGCCGTCCGGACTTCGAGGTCGGCCCGGCAGCGCGGATCGGCTCAACCATTGCCACCGAGTTCGTGGATCGCGAGCCGGGCCCGGGCACGCCGCACTACAAGGTCGTGGCCGTCAACCAGTCGGGAAACGCAAGCTCGGCTTAGGCCAGTCAGTTGAAAAACAAACAGCTTCCGGAATACTCAATAACTGGGCGTTCCTTGTAGCTCAGGCGCCCCCGCCTGAGTTCCGGCCATTCCCATCGGCCGCAGCCGAGGGCGGCTGCGCTACATTACGAGCCGAGCCTCCGTCGCTCCTACCGGAGCTATGGAGCCCAGGGGGCGGCTGCGCTACATTACGAGCCGGG
>DAOVRD010000245.1 GCA_030628375.1 Planctomycetota bacterium | reverse complement strand
GTCGGCCCTGCTGGACGAGAAAGCCGACGCCCTCCCCACCCTGAGCGAGGCGCAGACCGAGCAACAGTTCATCCGGCCTGTTCTCGACGCTCTCGGATGGAGCTACGAGACCCAGATCACCTTTCGCGCCCTCGGCAGGGACTACCGGCCGGACTACGCCCTCTTCCTGGAGCAGAACGGCATTGCGGACAGGCACCTGGCCGAAGCCATCATGCTCCTTACGCGCCACGCCGAGACGCAGGGCGACTACAGCCACCCGGAGTTCATCGACTTCCGCGACCTCGGCGTCCGGCATCTGGGCTCCGTCTACGAGGGACTGCTCGAGTTCAAGCTCAACGTCGCCGACAGTCACCTCGTCAAAGCCAGCGGAAAGGGTAAGCCGGTCTGGAAACCCTGCGATGACCCGGCCAAAGCCGACAAGAAGCCGGGCGAACTCTACCTGACCAACGACAAACGCGAACGCAAGGCCACCGGCTCCTACTACACACCGGACTACATCGTCCGCTACATCGTCGAGAACACCGTCGGCCCGCAGATCGACCGCATCGAGCGCGAACACGAGCTTGCGCGGCAGATCGGCGCGAGTCAGGAAGAGCGCCGGCCGTGGGATGAGTTCCTCGACGAGGTGCTGGAGGGCAAACCGGCGGACGAGGCCCGCGCGGCGCGGGAGCTGTGGGACGGCCTCAAGTCAAGCGACCAGCGCCGGCAGTTCCTGCTCAACCAACTCGAAGGCGTCCAGCCCGAACACGGCTACGATCCGCCCACGCGCGTCCTGGGGCTGAAGGTGCTCGATCCTGCCCTGGGCAGCGGGCACTTCCTGGTCGGTGCGCTGGACTACATGACCACGCGCCTGGCGGCCATGCTGAACGAGCATGTGGACTCGCCGGTCTTCGAGCGCATACGCGAGGACCGGCGCAAGATCGTCGAGTCCCTGAAGAAGCAGGGCATCCATGCCGACGAGGGGTAGCTGACGGACGAGAACCTGCTGCGGCGCATGGTGATGAAGCGGTGCCTCTATGGGGTGGACCTCAATCCGCTGGCGGTGGAGCTTTCCAAGCTTAGCCTCTGGCTGCATGCCTTCACCGCCGGCGCGCCGCTCTCCTTCCTGGACCACCACGTCAAGTGCGGCAACAGCCTCATCGGCTCGAAGCTCGAAGACCTGCGGCGAGAGGCACGGAAGGCCGGCGGCCTGTGGAGCCTGCCCTTAGGGCCGCTGGAGCGGGCCGTGCAGCACATGCTGACGGTGGCCGAGCTTTCTGACGCTAGCTTCGAAGACGTCGAGCGCAGCCGGGAGGAGTACTGGGCGGCCGATGCGCGCGTCGAGGGCTACCGAGCAATGCTCGACAGCCTAACGGCGGTGCACTTCGGCCTGCGGGAGGCCGTCAATGTCATCGAGTTCGGCCACGACATTGACTTGGAGCGCTACCAGGAATCGCTGGCGGAGATGGATGCGGACTGGCGCGAGATCCTCGAGAAGGCGCGCCGCATCGCCTGCGACAGACGCTTCTTCCACTGGGAGGTCGAGTTCCCGGAGGTCTTCTTCGAGCGGCGGGGACAGAGCGTGCAGGAGAGCCCGGATGCGGGCTTTGATGCCGTGGTGGGCAATCCTCCTTACGACGTTCTGGCAGACAAAGAAACGAGCCAGGATCTGAGCCTGCTAAGGGCCTACATACGCCAGCACGACCTACTGAACGTGGCCGCAATAGGTAAGCTCAATCTCTATGAACTCTTCTTCACCAGAGGGCTGAATCTCTGTTCGAGGCAGGGGTGGATGTCCTTTATATTGCCTATGGCGCTGCTGGCCGACAGTTACGCATCGAAGCTTCGGGGCTTTTGGCTTGGTAGGTATTTCTTCAGCCACATAGATGCCTTCCCTCAGAAGGATGATCCACACCGTAGAGTGTTCTTTGAAGCAAAACTGCCGACAGCCGTTGTCGGTGTCAATGCGGGCGGTTCGACGTCCGGTCGCGTCCGGACACATCCAGGACGCAGCATCCAGGATGATTCGCCGTCATACGTGACAACTTATGAAAACGTTAAGCGGATTGATCCGAGCACGCTTTCCATTCCCTTGGCGAGCTCTCACGACTGGAGCTTGGCGGTCGAACTGACGGACGGGGCGGTATATTCACCATTCGGGGTAATCGCCCAGGTGAACCAGGGCGAGATAAACGAAACATCTATGGCCGAACTCCTTTCCGAAGAGCCACACGGGGACCCGGTGGTCCGAGGTGGCAATATCCAGCCCTACCATTTCATCGCTGAACCCAAACAAGGGACGGCAAAGTACCTTTCTGCGGAAGCTTACCTGCGAAAGCTCTCTGGCGAATCCCGCAAACTCCACCATCAGGCTGCAAGGTTGGGGTTTCAACGTAACGCAGCGCTGGACAATTACAAGAGGCTCATTGCCTGCATTGTCCCGGAAGGGCGATTCTGTTTCGACAGCGTGAATTACATCGTTGGGTCCGACTACGGTCTCTATGCGGTGCTTGCGTTCTTCAATTCACGCCTGTGGGAGTGGCGCTTCAGACTAACGAGCACCAATAACCATGTCAATGCGTACGAGATACACGCGCTTCCGGTGCGCCGTATTCTGTTCGTGACGCCGAAGCGAGCAAGGCAAGCTAAACGGCACGAGCTTGTGGCGGCATATCAGTCGGCACAGTGCAGCTTCGCTGAAATCCTGCGAAATCTTGCGGGCCTCCTGCCGCGCAACGAGGACGGGGAGTTCGTCGCCTTTCCCGCCTCAATCACCATGGGCGAGGCGCTGGAGAAGGGCTATATCGAGGACATACCGGACTACCTGGGCGAGGACGCGCCGAGCGGCTACGACGCTGACGGCAATCCGCTGGAGCACAGCGACGTCGTCCACGACTTCCTGGCCTACCTGGCCGAGCAGATGATGGAGATGCACGAGGAACGGCAAGCGCTCTGGGACAGGATACGGAGCGCATTCGTCAACAAGGGCGTGGACCCGGAGAAGCTCTCCAGCCTGCGCATCACGAAGGGCATACGCGACCAGGTGGCCAGAGCGCGCGACGGACGCCGACCCACCGCAAAGCAACGGCGCCTGCTGACCTACGCCGAACAGGCTGAACGCGCCTTCGGATGCTCGCTTGGCGAACTGTACGAGAGCGAGAAGAACAAGCACAGCCTCGAGGATCTGCCCCGGCTGGGCTTCGAGCGCTTCAAGTGGCTGGCGGCACTGCGAGGAGCCGACCCGGCGCTGCTTGACCAGGCCTGGGAGGCGATCAAGGACGACGTAGCGGCCCTCCGGGACGTGCTGGAACGCATAGGCTCCGGTGACTGGTATCCCCGGCGCGCCCCGGAGACCGGAGAATACGACCTGGACGAGATACGCTCCATCGACTGGCTCATCGACCAGGTCGTCTACCGCCTCTACGGCCTGAGCGAGGACGAGATCCGCGTCGTGGAAGGCGTAGCGCCTGATGAAGCCGGTGGCTGAGCGCGGGCGCTGAGAACGCCCTTCATTCAGACAGTGTTCGCGACCATATCGGGCAGGCGGATTATGCGAGGGAAGGACAACATGGCAGTAGATTTCTCTCCAGCGAGCCCCGAGGTCGTGGAGGCGGCGATGAGGCTCCTCTCCCGCGTGCCGAAGACATGGACCGCCGTCTCCGAACTGTCCCACGTTGAGAACCAAGGCTTAGGGCTCCTGGTAACGGGTGGGCTTGTCGAACGAAGACTATCCCTGCGGCTGCGCGCAGTCGGGGACAAGCGGGCCGTGGCGATCCAGTTCCGCTTCACCGGACAGGCTGGCCTGGCCCAGGCGCTGGAGCCAGCGCTTGCGGAAGCCTGGGCTTTGTGGGAAACGGCCTGGAACAGCGGGCGGAAGGTCTACGTGGAGCCGGTCGAGGGGGAAGGCGAGTGGCGGCTGACTGATCAAGGGGAACTCGCGGAGAAGTCTCGCCGGGGCGACCGTGACGACGTTCGATACCTACGTGACTTCCTGCGAACCCCCGGAGTCCCCGGCGTGGGTGAGCTCCCGTCACAGTGGCGTTTCGTGCCTGGCGCGGCGCGTTTCGTAGTGAACGGGGAAGGTCTCGCGGAACGGGTGGAGGTCGTCAACGCAGACTCGGGGCCGCTGTCCGTCCGCGTGGAAAACCTGGGAGAAATTGGCGGTCCCCTGAGCGACATCGCGCACGCCGTTCAAGAGGGCCTGCAACGCCGGGCCGAGAGGAAACAACAGGAAGAAAAGGCCCCGGAGGCAGGTGGCAGACGCGGACCTGCTCCTCTCCCTTTGAAGGCAGCTCTGCGCTATGTCAGACTTCTTCGGAAGTGGGCGAAGGTGCAAGAGGCAAACGATGGCAAGCCGAGGAGAGAACATACCACGAAGCTCCAGTTTGCGCGAGCGAACAACACGACCGTGGCGAAAGTGAAGGCTGCTCAGTCCTGGTATAACATGCAACGCGCTGTCCACGGATTCCCCGCCGATCCTCGTCAGTTGAGCGACGAGGAGCTTCGCAGACACTTTCCGAGACGGGCGTAGCGCGGAAAGTATTTCCGCAAGAATCATTTCCGCACTTTCCGCAAGAAAACCTTCCGATTTCTAACACGTTCTGAAGCCGCTCCGAGGCCGCCAGAGGCTCCTTCTGGCGGCTTTTCTCTTGTACGGTCCGGAAAGCATTGCGCGAGGAATCGTTGTCGGAAATTGTGAACGTGTCCCGCGAGGGCAAAGCCCCTCGCTTACCGGCGTCCTCAATACGGGGAGAGGAACGATGCGTGAATCAGAATGCAGCCGACGGGGAAGTCATGGCGATGCTGTTCTGTTAGGCGTAGAGGGCGTCGCCGAGATGTTGCAGTGCTCCCCTCACACTGTGCGGCGTTTGGCGAACTCCGGGCGCATGCCCCGACCTGTGAAGCTCGGACGGCTCGCCCGCTGGCGGCGAAGCGAGCTTGAGGAGTGGATTGCGCACAGCTGCCCGCCCTGGGTGGCGAGGGTCAACGATGAGTACTGAAAGGAGGACTGCCAGGGGGCAGGCCAAGTGGAAAGGCCGGCAACTGTTGCCGGCGGTCACACGTACGGAAAGGAGCCAGAATGATGGGAGATCTCGATGCCATGCCTATTGGCGGATCGCAGGAGCAGATCAAGAGTCTGCCGCGATGCCAGGATGTCTTGGCAGTCTGCGTGGGCTCAGAAGTGCAGCCCGTCGGTCTGCTGGGCGATCAGGACCTGCTCCTGGTCTTCGAAGCCATCGAAGGAGCGTCAAAGGGGCGGGAAATTCTCCAGCGCATCCCCCTGGTAAGCCAAGATGAGCGCCTGCGCCTCAAGGGCCGCGTGGCCCTGCGCACCCTTTGCCGGGCACTCGGTGTCGATCAGCCGACCGATAGCTCAGAGCTTCACGGCAAGCCCCTGATACTGCGGCTCACGCGCAAGTGGGGGTCAGAGGACAAGCCCATGGCTCAGTATGTGGCCTGCTCGGAGGCCGACCGCCAGGCGTGGGAAGAGGCTTCGATGCAGGCAGAGCGAGGCGACAAGGCTGAGACGGCAGGTCGAGCAATGAGCCGGAACGAACACAACGAGCGCAGCAAGGGCGCGGGCAAAACCTGATGAACAGCAACCATGAGATCCTGGACAGCCTGGACATCTGCAAGGTGGCGGAGACCCTCGGTTTGAAGGTGCGGGAGAACGGGAGCGCGGCCTATTGCCAGTGCCCCGTGAACGCGCACGAGCACGATGAGAGCCAGCCCCGCTGCCAGCTCGGCGGAGAGAAGAGTTACCTGTGGCATTGCCACAAGTGCGGGGAGGGCGGCGGTGCGGTCGGGCTGGTGAAAGCCGTTCGGCGTTGCGGTGCGGCCGAGGCGTTCGAGTGGCTGCGCGAAAAATGTTACATCCCCGACCGCACGGTCGAGCCCCAGCTCCCTTGCCCGGAGAACCCCCTCGAAGAACTGGCCAGGCGTCGGGGATGGGCCGTCGAAGCAGTGGAAGCCCTGGGAGCCGTGGGACACGAACAGAACGGCCGCCCGGCGGAGGTGCGCTTGCCCATGCGTGATGCAGATGGCCAGATCACCGGCTGGCGGCGCCGCCGGGCCGACAACCAGCCGTTCGGGACGGCGGGCAAGTGCCTGGCCCGGAAGGGTGACAAGAACGGCCTCATCTGTCCATGGCCTCTGGCCGACTTCACTGGGGATCCGATCCTGGTGGCGGAGGGAGAGGCAGATGCGGCCGCTGCCCTGAGCGCGCTGCCCGGCATCCCGGTTGTCGCCACCCCCGGCGCGAACCCGGGCAAAGAGTGCTTGAAGCATCTGCGAGCTCTGCTATCAGGTCGGGCGATTGTCCTTGCGCCCCACCCGGACGACGCCGGTGCAGACTGGCGTGACCGCCTGGGCCGCGCGTCTCGCAACGTCCAGTGCACCGTCAGCTATGTCGCGCCCGAGGGCGGGGGCCTCGTCAG
>DAOVRD010000338.1 GCA_030628375.1 Planctomycetota bacterium | reverse complement strand
GTGGCTGCCTGCGGTCACCGTGGGAGCGCATTACAAGTACAACGACAACATCGACAAGATAAACCGTCGGCTGGGGGATCTGCTGGACACCATTGGCTACAACGACAATGACGGCGTGGATTTCACTCTGACTGCCAGCAAACACCTGACTTTCTTGCCGCGGCCCGTCCTTGTGTCTGCGGGGGCCCGGGCGTCGAAGGGGGCTCAGTTGGGACTGCTGGGGTTCACGAGCGATTACCACGTGACCTTCGAAGGCCACGCGGTGATGTTCGTGACGGACAGGCTGGCGGTGGGCGCTGAGTACCGCCAGAAGCCGGATCAGTTGGGGCGTATTCCGGGTCTCATCAGGGGTGAGGACGACTGGTGGGACGTCTGCGCAGCCTACATCATCAACGACCAGATGACCGTGAAGGCCGCCGTTGGGGACTTCGGAACGATTGCCAACCATCGCGACCAGATCGCCATCGGCCTCGGGGTGAAGTACGAGTTCTGAGTTGCAGCGTTAAAGAGCCTGCGAGATGCCGCCCGTCGTTTGCCCCTCCGGAGGGGAACACGACGGGCGGCGTTATGTTGGGGGCTCATGTGCTGCGCCGCCCGGGCGGGGGGGGGACCGTTTGCTGCACGGGGGCGTCTGACCCCGTCAGTACTTCCCGTAGGTGTGATACGCCTCCACCAGCGCCAGGATGTTCTCCGTGGGCGTGTCGGGCAGGAGATTGTGGGCCGTGCCGAAGATGTAACCGCCCCCCTGGCCCAGTATCTGCGCACGGCTGCGGACGTGGTCGGCAACATCGGCCGGCGAGCCCCTCGGCAGCACGCCCTGGATGTCCATGCCGCCCTGCAAGCAAAGATCCTTCCCGTACTCCCGCTTGAGCCAGGCCAGTTGAGGGCCCAACGCCTGGGGCTGCAATGACTGGAGGATGTCCAGCCCGGCCTCGATGAAGTCCTTCACCAGCGGAGCAACGTTGCCACAGGTGTGGTACATGGTTTTCATCCCGTACTCGTGCGCCAGCTCGCAGTAGGCGGCAAAGCGCTTCTTGAAGAACCTGCGGTACATCTCTGGGGAGACCCACGTGCCGGCCTGCGTGCCCATGTCGTCGCCCATGAAGAAGATGTCAATCATCCCGTCGGCGGCCTCGAAGAACCGTCGGTTGTACTCCAGGTAGTAGTCGCTGATGTGCCGGAGGATGCACTCGGCGACGGCCTCATCCAAGATCAGGTCTGCCATGAACTTCTCCGTGCCCCGGACGTACATCGCGGGCTTGAGCTGCGCGGTTCGGTCCAGGCGGTCGGCCCCGGCCACAACGCAGTAGCCGGCGTCCTTGATTTCTTGACACCTGGCCTTGACCTCCGAGTAATCCCACAGATCTGCCGTCGGCCAGTTGTGCCGTTCGATCTGCGCGACGCTGGTGAACTCGGCCAACGGGCTTTTCAGAAGGTGCTTGTACGTCCAGGCGTATCTCGTGCCGTCGCGCCGAGTCCCCGATATCGTGGCCGCCTTGCGGAGCACACCCCAGTGATCCTGCACGACGCCGCCGGGCGGCCTGACGTGCTCCTGTCCCTTCAGGGCCGGCCCCTTGTAGTAGCGCAGGTCCACGCCGAACCTTCTCAGCACCGCCTCGTCATCCGGCAGGCCCAGCGCTTCCCGGAGCTGCCCGTAGACCTCAGGCACCGCCCAGAAGTCAATGGGGATCCTGTCCGGCTGCCTGTGCTCGACCGCCTCAAGCACGCGCCGTCTCGATGTCACCTCGGGATTCACCATTCGATCTTTCGCCCATCCAACCTGCCCAGGTTGCAGTACCGTCTCCACCCCTCCACGAGCACCTTGACCTCCAGGAGTGTACCGAACTCGTCCCTGTCCCGCAACGGGTTGCACACGGCAGCCGAAAGCCGTACAAAGTTCGCCGGGAGATACGAGGCGGCGAGGTCGTGCGGAAGCCGGGACGACGCACATGACCCGGCGAATCCCAAGGGAGGAAGAAGCATGGTGCGTATCAGGCTAAGGCCCTACCATCCGACCTACGTGGTCGCCCATTACGGCGGCTCGGTTCCAGAGGGCAGTCGCGCGCGCGGCGCGTTCGAAGCGATCCAGAGGAAGCTGCGCGAGAATCCTGTCCACGAGATAGAGATTGAGATCGTCCAGGAGCACGACGACGCCTGTGCGGGGTGCAAGTTCCGCAAGGAGGCCGAAGGCGGCTCGGTCTGGGGAGAAAGGCACACCTGCACGAGCGCAGAAGACCCGGAGATCGTCGCCGCCGTAAACCGGACGAACGACAAGGTATTCGGGCTTCTCGGACTGCGATACGGCTCGGTCATCAAGCTGCCAGAGCTGGTTCGCCTGCTGGCGGAAAGGATCCCCGTGCTCGACGACGGCATGCTTGGCGGCATGGCGCTGCAGGAGGCATACGAGAAGGGACTGAGGGCGTTGTCCGAACGGGCGAGCGGCAGCGCCGAAGGGCAGGGCGAAGTTGCCACTGACCCAGAGCGAGGCCGGGCGATTGACTGAAGCGGAGGGCGGCGGTATGCTCTGGCAGCCACATTGCCATGCGTGGCTGGCATGTGGCAAGGATCGGTTGGCACTCGGTGACAGGCCGGGCTCTTGCCGGGACGACATGTCTAGCGGACGGCGCCGGTGGCGTCCGCTCAAAGGAGGGATGCGATGCGTGCGGTATCTCGAAAGTCAGCGGTTGCGATCTGCGTGTTAGTGGCCCTTGCTTGCGGCGCGCTGCGGGAGGCTGCCGGCCAGAGGGGTGCGGACGTGGTGCTGCCCAGAGGCGTCAGGGCGGTCTGGGACCTGGGGAAGGCTTACCGCGAAGCGACGCCGACGCGCGAGCGCATCTGCATCAACGGCCTGTGGCGCTGGCAGCCGGCCAAGGCCGCCGCGGACGCGGTGCCCACCGGCAGGTGGGGCTACTTCAAGGTCCCCGGGTCCTGGCCGGGGATCAGCAACTACATGCAGAAGGATAGCCAGACAGTCCATTTCCATCCGAGCTGGAAGGACGAGAATCTGCGAAGCATCACCATGGCCTGGTACCAGCGCGAGATCACCGTGCCCGCCGAATGGGCCGGCCGCCGCATCACCGTGTACGCTGAGTACCTTAACTCCTTCGCTACCGTGTATGTTGACGGCCAGAAGGCGGGCGAAATGCGGTTCCCGCGGGGCGAGGTGGACATCACGTCGGCCTGCCGGCCCGGGGGCAAGCACGTGCTGAGCATGCACGTCCTGGCCATGCCGCTCAAGGCCGTTATGCTCTCGTTTAGCGACACCAACGCGGCCAGAGAGGTGAAGGGATCGGTGGCGCGCCGCGGCCTGTGCGGCGACGTTTACCTCGTCGGCACGCCTCCGGGCGCGTGCATCGCGGACGTGAAGGTGGACACGTCAGTGCGCGAGTGGGAGATCACGTTCGACGCTGCGCTGGATGGCCTCGCGGCGGGCGGACAGTACGCCCTCCGTGCCGAGGTCACGGACAACGGACGCAGCGTCGGGGAGTTCACCGGCAGGGCCTTCAAGGCAGCCGACCTCAAGGACGGCCGCATCGCGTTCACCGGGAAGTGGAAGCCCGAGAAGCTCTGGGACATCCATACGGCTCAGAACATGTACCACGTCAATCTCTCCCTGCTGGACGCCGGGGGGAAGGTGCTGGACGCGGCCCTGCCCGTGCGCTTCGGGTTGCGCGAGTTCTGGATTGACGGACGGGACTTCTACCTGAACGGCACGCGCATCTTTCTGTCCGCCGTCCCGCTGGACAATGCCCAGGTCGGGGCCGCGACGGCGACCTACGAGGGCGCCCGGGAGAGCCTGCTGCGCCTGCAGAGCTTCGGGATCAACTTCGTCTACACGCATAACTACGGCTGCACGCCGGGCTCCCATCTGAGCTTTACGGAGATCCTGAGGGCCGCCGACGACGTGGGGATGCTCATCGCCCTGTCCCAGCCGCACTTCCGCCATTACGACTGGGACGATGCCGATGCGGAGCAGACCAACGGCTATGCGCAGCACGCGGAGTTCTACGTGCGCGTGGCGGGTAACCATCCATCCGTCGTGGCCTACAGCATGAGCCACAACGCAACCGGGTACGCCGAGGGCATGAACCCCGACATGATAGACGGGATCCAGAATCCGCGCGACGAGTGGTCGCGTCGGAACGCCGGCCGGGCACTGCGCGCGGAGGCAATCGTGAAACGCCTGGACCCGGGCCGCATCGTCTATCACCACTCCTCGGGCAACCTGAGCTCGATGCATACGAGCAATTTCTACTCGAACTTCGCCCCGGTCCAGGAGATGTCCGACTGGTTCGAACACTGGGCGACCGTGGGCGTGAAGCCCCTCTTC
>DAOVRD010000181.1 GCA_030628375.1 Planctomycetota bacterium | reverse complement strand
ATTTTCTGGCATTATAGCCGATGCCCGGACGCAGTGTGTCCGATGAGGGTGCTCGGGACCTCAAAAACCGCTCGAACTGTCCGCCCTGCGCCTCACCCATCGTCCGATACCTCCTTGCTTGAGTAGCCTCTACAAGGAGTTATCGGAGAAATCCACCGACAATTGAATGACCCTGGCGCAGTCGCCTGCTGTGTTGCCTTCTGGGTATGTACGCAGTATAATCGTATTTCGTCTCGAAAGGCGCTTTCTTGCCTCGTCGAGGACGGCACCGGAGGCGTGCCCGCGTGGGCGGGCGGAGGCCCTGAGCAATGACACAGCTTGAAAATGCCCGACAGGGCGTCATCACCGATCAGATGCGGCAGGTGCGTGCCGACGAGGGCGTCGAGGCGGAAGCCCTGCTCGAGCGCATCTGCGGCGGCCTGGTCGTGGTCCTGGCGAACAAGGAGCACGGCCACGTCAATGCCGTCGGGATCGGCGAAGGTCTCCGCACGAAGGTCAATGCCAACGTAGGGACTTCGCCGGGCAGGAGCGAGCCCGAGGGCGAGCTTGAAAAGGTGCGCACCGCCCTGAGCGCAGGCGCCGACACGGTGATGGATCTGAGCACCGGCGGGGACATTGACCTGACCAGGCGGACCATTATGGAGCATTCGACGGCTCCGGTCGGCACGGTGCCCATCTACCAGGCGGCCATCGAGGTCGGCGGGCCGGAGCACATGACTCTGGCGTCTTACCTGGAGGTCTTTGAGCGGCACGCGAAGGACGGTGTGGATTTCGCCACGGTCCATGCGGGTGTCACGCTTGGGGCGATGCCGCTGGTGGAGAAGCGCCTGATGGGCGTGGTGAGCCGCGGCGGCGCGTTCCTGCTCAAGTGGATGGCGGACAGCCGGCGCGAGAGCTTCCTTTACGAGCACTTCGACGAGATACTGGCCATGGCCCGGGAATACGATGTGACCATGAGCCTGGGGGACGGCCTGAGGCCGGGTTGCATCGAGGACGCCACCGATGAGGCGCAGTTGCACGAACTGAGGGTCCTGGGTGAACTGGCCGAGCGGTGCCGGGAAGCCGGCGTTCAGGTGATGATCGAGGGGCCCGGCCATGTCCCCCTGGACCAGATAGAGGAGAACGTTCGCCTGGCAAAAGAGTGCTGCGGGGGCGCGCCTTTCTACGTCCTCGGTCCTCTTCCGACGGATATTGCCCCGGGCTACGACCACATCGTGGGGGCCATCGGCGGCGCGTTGGCGGGCGCCTACGGCGCTGATTTTCTCTGTTACGTCACGCCCAAGGAGCACGTTGGGTTGCCCGGCCCGGAGGACGTTCGGGATGGGGTGATTGCCACCCGGATCGCCGCGCACATTGCGGACGTGGCCAAGGGCATCGCCGGGGCCAGGCAGCTCGACGCGGCGATGAGTCGTGCGCGGGCCGCACGCGATTGGGATGCCATGGCCCGGTGTGCGCTGGATCCCGACCGCTTCGGTGTGGTGCTGGCCGGCGAGGAAAAGGATGATCGCTGTTCGATGTGCGGCGAGTTCTGTGCGATCAAGCTGTTCCAGCAGACGTTCGGCGAAGGCGAATCGCAGACGCGCTGAGGGCCGTGCCGGCATCCTCTGCGCCCCTGCGGATGCTCTGACAAGTGATATCATCAGCCAAAGGCATTGTGCATGTTATTCACGGATCCGGACGAAACGGTCCTGCGGGAAGAAATCAGGGAGCTGAAAAGAACCCGTAAGGCCGTTATTCTGGCCCACCTCTATCAACGGCCGTCGGTGCACTACGTGGCCGATTTCACGGGCGACTCGCTGGAGCTGAGCCGTCGGGCTGTGGAGGCGAAAGCCGACGTCATCGTCTTCTGCGGCGTTCGCTTCATGGCCGAGACCGCCAGCATACTGAATTCCGACAAGATCGTCCTGCTTCCGGAGCCCTCCGCCGGGTGCGACATGGCGGCCATGGCAACCGCCGAGCAGGTGCGCCGCAAGCGCGCCGAACTGCCCGAGGACACGGCGGTGGTCAGTTACGTGAACAGCACTGCCGAAGTGAAGGCCGAATCGGACATCTGCTGCACCTCGGCTAACGCCGTCAAGGTCGTTCAGTCCCTGTCTCAGGAGCACGTCCTGTTCGTCCCCGACCGGAACCTTGGATCCTACGTGGCCGAACAGACCGACAAAGACGTCATTCTGTGGGACGGCCACTGCTACGTGCATGACCCGAACATAAGTGCCGACGCCATCCGGGAGCTCAAGAGGCGGCATCCGAACGCCGCAGTGATGATCCATCCGGAGTGCAATGCGGCGGTCAGACGGCTGGGCGATTTCATCGGCAGCACATCGCAGATGCTGGACTACGCGTCCCGTTCGAGCAAGCGGGCCTTCATTGTCGGCACAGAAGAGAGCATGCTCCATCCCCTGCAGGAGCAGAATCCCCACAAGATGTTCCTTTCTTCGGGCAGCGTTTGCTCGTCCATGCGAGTGACCACGCTCGGTTCGGTCCGGTGCGCGCTGGACCGTATGGTTAATGTGGTCAGCGTTCCCGCTGACATCCGCGAGCGAGCGGCCGGCGCGGTCAGCGCCATGATGGCCGTCTGAGGGCCGGGGCGGCCGAAGCAGTTGACAGCAGCGCACCAGGCGGTATCATCATCTCGTACCAAGGGGCAAATCACCAGCGCTGAGGCGGGGAATCGTCTTATGAAAAGGGCAACGAAAGGGATGGTTGTGGCGGCGATACTGGCGTCCGTGGCGGTATCGGCGGCGATGGGCCAGGCAGGGGGGACGAGCGGCGCCGTGACCAAAATCAAGGTCCCGGTTAAACGCTATAAAGTCCTCTCTCCGGCCGACATCTACCAGGCTGCGACGCAGGGCATACGCGCCGATGTGCGCTTCCGGGACACCTTCTCAAGAATGACGGCGATGCCCGGCCCTGCCAGACAGTTCGAGTTGGGCGGCGTGACTTACCTCGTGGAGCGTGCTTTCCGGACCCAGGGAGATCTGGTCTGCCTGGTGCCTCGCTCCAGTACCGGTGCGTTGAGGGCGCTGTTCGGCCTGACTCCGGATTGGCCGCCGACCGGTGCGCTGCCCAATCTGCCCGTCGTCTTTAACGAGGGGCAGCGGATAACGATTGAGGGAACCATTGTCGGCACTGTCGTCGGCGAGAAATGCGTGCTTGTGTATTCGCTGATGTCGGGGGAGGGCGAGCCTCTGCCGGCGCAGCGTGAGGTGCAGCTTTTCTGGGGGGCCCAGACCGAGCCGCGGATTGTGTCCGAACCCGGCGAGAATACCCTCGTCTTCCCGTGCAGTTACGTGGAGGGCAAGACGGGCACGGTGAAGGTGTCCGTCAAGGCCGTGGGGCCGGAGGAGCTCCAGGCCGAGCTGGCCATACTGACGGCCGCAAGGGAAGGACTGGGCGAGGAACGGAAAGCCTACGGCCAGTACCTGCCCGACAGCGTCTATCGCTATGCGGGCCAGAACAGGCCCGTGAACGTTGATTTCAAGGACAACGTTGCCAGGCAGATCATGGGCCGCCGTTTTCCCGGTGAGATCGCGGTGGCGCCCGCCGTGCGCGGCGGCGTCTGGACACAGGTCCGCGTTGGCTACGTCTTCGAGACCGCGAATCGCATCGCGTGTCTGGTGCCTCGGGACTCCGCCAACCTTCTGGCCAGAGCCGCCGGCACGCTGCCCGGAGAGCGGGTCCACATCAGAGGCACGACAACGGGTTTGCTGGGCGCTTACAACTGTGTGCTGGTGGATTACATCGGCTTTCCTGATCAAGAACAGGTTGTCGGACAGGGCCAGACCTGGTGGGTGAGCGTGGAATGCCCGCAACAGCAGCCGATGGTGTTCTGGGACAGCGGCCTGTATGAGATCCCTGTGCCCTGTCAGAACGCGCCGGGGCGGGTTGAGAGGCTGCGGGTGGTTCTGCGTGAGTTCAGGGAGGTGGAAGTGCCGGCGAGGGCAGGCCAGCCCGCGCAGTGAGGGGCCGTAAGAAGGAGCGGAGAGGCTAAGGGGGGCGAAGTCTGGGGGCACGCACCGGTCAGGCTTCGGCGGCCAGTTCGACGCCTCTGCGGAACGCCGTCACGTTCGGGTCTATCACTTCCGCTCTGCGTCGGCTCCAGTGTTCTCTCAGCGCGGCCAGGCAGTCTTCCTCGGCCACAAGGCCGCTAGCCCGGACGAAGGCCCCCAGCATGACCGAATTGGTCACCTTGACGTTTCCTATCCGGGCAGCGGTATCGGCGGCCGGCAGCCGCAGGACTTGCCTCGCACCGGTCTGCGAGGCGTCATCCAGTGCTACGGCGGAGCTGTTCAGTACGAGCAGCCCTCCGGGCTTGAGCCTGACGACGAACCTGTCGCAGGAAAGCTGGTTCAGAATGATGAGCGAGTCGGCTTGCTCCACCAGCGGACTGTAGATGACGCCCGAGCTGACGACCACCTGGCAGTTGGCCGTGCCCCCTCTGACCTCAGCGCCGTAGGAGGGCAGATAGGTGACGTTCTTGCCTTCGCTCATAGCGGTCGTGCACAGCAGCTTGGCGATGGTGAGGACCCCTTGCCCGCCGAAGCCCGCAATAATGAGTCGGTGCTCTTGATCCGTCGTCGCGGCGGGGGCTGCCTGTTCGTTCGGCTGCATCGCTTTCTCCTCGGGGCCGTTCAGGCGCGGTCTTTCACGTCCCTGATAACGCCGAGTGGGAAGCTGTCGGTTACGGTCTGCTCGATGAAGTGGTACGCCTCCATCGGGGTCATGTGCCAGTAAGTCGGGCAGGGCGACAACACTTCTATCAGGGAGTACCCGACGTTCTCCATCTGGCACTGGAACGCTTTCTTCAGCAAGGCCTTGGTCTGGCGGACGTGTTTGGGCGTCACAACGGTCGTCCTGGCCAGCAGGACGGGTGCCACGAGCTGATCGAGCAGCTCGCACACCTTCAGGGGGTAACCGGTTGTCTCGGGGTCCCTTCCGCGGGGCGTTGTCTTCGTTTTCTGGCCGATCAGCGTCGTGGGCGCCATCTGGCCCTGCGTCATGCCGTAGATGGCGTTGTTGATGAAAATCACCGTTATGTTCTCGCCGCGGTTGGCGGCGTGGATCGTCTCCGCCATGCCGATGGATGCCAGGTCGCCGTCGCCCTGGTACGTGAAGACCACCTTGTCCGGATGAACCCGCTTCAGGCCCGTCGCGACGGCCGGCGCCCGTCCGTGCGCCGCCTCGGTCCAGTCTATGTCCACATAGTCGTAGGCCAGCACAGCACATCCCACAGGGGCTACGCCGATGGCCTGCTCCAGGACTCCCAGCTCCTCGAGGACCTCGGCCAGGAGTCGGTGCATCGTGCCATGGCCGCAGCCCGCACAGTAATGCGTGTGCACGTCCAGCAGCGCGCGGGGGCGCTCGTAGAGGACCCTCTTTACCTCGGATTCGGTCCGTTTTGTCGTTGTCTTTTTGCCCATACCGTTGCCCGCGTTGCCAGAGCGCATGGCCTTGCAGTCGTCAAGCAAAGAGCGTGATCAACTTCTCGGTTATCTCTGCAGCTGAGGGGATATTGCCACCCATGCGTGCGAGGAGTTCTATGGGACACCGGCCCGCCACGGCCATCCGGACGTCGTCAACCATCTGGCCGGCGCTCATCTCGACCACCAGGATCCCCCTTGCCTTCTCCGCCAGTTCGGCAAGTTTCGCTGTGGGGAACGGCCAGAGCGTAATGGGCCGAAACAGCGCCACCTTGAAGGGAAGCTGCCGAAGCGGCCGCTCGACTATCTGACGGCATATGCGGGCGCTGGTGCCGTAAGCCGCAAGGAGAACCTCCGCGTCATCGGGCCCGGTAACTTCCAAACGGACTTCCCGCTGCTCGATTGTCGCGTAGACGTCCTGTAGCTTCAGATTGAAGGCCTCCAGCTCCTCCGGCGGCAAGCGCAGGGACTTGATCACGTTGCGTTTCCTGCCGGGCGTGCCGGTCAACGCCCAGGGCCTGGGCGTGGGCGAAGGAGCGGGCAGGTGGTCGAAACGCACCGGCTCCATCATCTGTCCGATCATGCCGTCGGCCAGCAGGATGACGGGCGTGCGGTAGGCGTCGGCCAGATCGAACGCCAGATAGGTCAGGTCGCAGACTTCCTGCACGCTGAACGGTGCCAGAGAGATGCAGCGATAGTCCCCGTGGCCGCCGCCGCGCGTGGCCTGGTAATAGTCCCCCTGGGCGGGGGAGATGTTGCCCAGTCCGGGCCCCGCGCGCTGCACGTTGATGATCACGGCGGGCAGCTCGCACCCGACCATGTACGAGATGCCTTCCTGTTTGAGGCTTATGCCGGGGCTGCTGGATGAGGTCATGGCCCGCGTGCCGGCCGCGCTGGCGCCGAAGACCATGTTGATGGCGGCCAGCTCGCTCTCGGCCTGGATGAAGACGCCCCCGCGCAGCGGCAGTTGATCGGCTATGTAGGCCGTCAGTTCGTTCTGCGGAGTGATGGGATACCCGGCATAGAAGCGGCAACCGGCTCTTATGGCGGCTTCCCCGGCCGCCTCGTTGCCGGAGACGAGAGCCACCTTCCCCTCAGGCTGTTCGGAATCCATCCGGTTGTGGCCAATGTGTCGAGGTTACCTGTCTGCCGGGTCCGTTTCGCCACCGATCAGGTGCTGACGGGGGCCTCGACCCGTACGATCTCGATGGCTGCATCCGGGCATATCGTAGCACACTGCAGACAGCCGGTGCAATCCACATCCGCTCGCACGGCGGCCGCCTGTATGCCCCGCATGTCCGGCTTCTGCTCGATGTAGAGCTTGCCCTCCGGGCAGAACTCAACGCAGAGCCCACATCCCTTGCAGAAATGCGTCAGAATCGTGACTTCGAATCTCTTATCGGACATATCTCGGCTGGCCTCTCCAGTCCAGCTTGTTGCGCAGCGTTTCGAAAAAGACGTTTCTTCCCGTCTGGATGAGCTTCAGGGGTTTCTCGGCCGCCTCCAGGCGCACCAGATCGCCTTCCCGCAGTTCGTGGTTGACCTGTCCGTCCACGGTCAGGGTCGGCCGTTCGGCCCACTCCCGAGTCCTCACGGTGATCGTGGACTCGCCGGGCAAGACAAGGGGCCGATTGCTCAGCGTGTGCGGGCAGATGGGCGCGATGACGAACGCATGCATGTCCGGATGGACTATCGGCCCGCCCGCCGCCAGGCTGTGAGCGGTGGAGCCCACCGGGGTGGCCACGATCAGTCCGTCCGCCCGATAGGTCACCACCAGTTGGCCGTTCACTTCCAGGTCCAGCGTGATGACTCGCGACAGGGACGTGCGCGCCACGACGGCGTCATTCAGCCCGGGGGTTTCCAGTTTCGCCTCGCCGTCTCGCTCCAGGACGCAACTGAGCATCATCCGCTCCGCCAGATGGTAGCGCTCATCCAGGACGTCCTGAAGCACCGCTTCGTATCCCTGCGCGGTCGTCTCGGTCAGGAAGCCGAACTTGCTGACGTTCAGGCCCAGCAGAGGAACGCCGAGTTGAGCCAGGCCGCGGGCCCCCCGCAGGACCGATCCGTCCCCTCCGAGCACGATGGCGAAGTCCACCTCTCCCGGCCGGACTTCCGAGTCCAGGTCCAGGTCTACCCTCACTTCGGCACGCTCGGCCAACCACGGTTCCATCTGCTCGATGGCCCGGTGGACGCCTTCCTTAGCCTTGTTACCGGTGATCAGGACTTTTTTCATTGCCATCGTCGCCCGCAGGACCCGTCCCGGCCGCACCCGTCCCTCACTGTTCGGAGGGCTCGAAGGGCTGTTCCTTCAGTTCTCCTTCCACTGTTTGGACCAGCTTGCGGATCTTCAGATCTGCCTCTTCGAGCATCTTCTGGCACCGGCGGAAGGCCTCTATTCCTTCCTCGTAGAGTCGCAGCGATTCATCCAGGGCCAGATTGCCTTCTTCAAGGCGTTGCACGAGTTCCTCCAGCTTCTTGAGGTTGCTCTCGAAGCTGCCAGGCTGCGCCTTGTCGTTCTGTTCCTTCTTTCCCCCGTCGGTCATCATGCCCCCCGACTTCCCGGCCGCGTTGTTCCCGGCGCTCTCTTGGAGTTCCGTTCTGGGTTCGGTTCATCTATTATAGTGGAGGTCGGGTGCCTATGGAAACCGACGGAGGAGGAAGAAGGAGGGAAGCATCGGTGGACGTGACGCCCTCGGAGCAGACGGTTCGGGCCGCCTACGAACTGGCCAACCCCTGTCGCATCTGTCCGCGGCTCTGCGAGGTCAACCGCCTGGCCGGCGAGATGGGCTACTGCGGGGTGGCAGGGCCGCCCCTTGTGTCCAGCGTGGGGCCGCATTACGGCGAAGAGCAACCGCTGGTGGGCGTGGGCGGGTCGGGCACCATATTCCTGGCGGGCTGCAACCTGCTCTGCGCCTTCTGCCAGAACTATGACATCAGCCATGGCAGGGCGGGCCGGGCCGCCGAGCCGGCCCGCGTGGCCGAGATGATGCT
>DAOVRD010000108.1 GCA_030628375.1 Planctomycetota bacterium | reverse complement strand
GAATACAAAGGTCTCAAACTGGATTGCGGATACCGCGTGGATTTCCTGGTTGACAAGAAGCTCATAGTCGAGCTAAAGAGCACATCTGAATTGCTGCCGGTCCACCACGCCCAGCTCTTGACCTACATGAAGTTGGCTGGTGTGGCGGTTGGGCTTCTGATCAACTTTAACGTGCAATCACTGAAAGACGGCATCAAGCGCTTTGTTCTCTAACGTCTTCTGGGCCTGTTCTTCGTGTCCTTCGCCTTCTTCGTGTCCTTCGTGTTAAGATAGCGGCGAACTTGATCCCGTGGAGGACGTGCGAAGGTGAAGATATATCTGTCCGGTCCCGTGTTCACCCAGGTTCAGCGCCGGTGGAACCGGCTGCTGGCGGCCGGGCTGCAGGAGCGGATCTCCGGCGCGGAAGTCATCCTGCCCCAGGACTTCAAGTTCGGGCAGTCCTATAACAGGCCCGAGGACTTCCCGAAGATCTTCGAGGCCTGCGTCAGGGGCGCGCGCGAGGCGGACGCCGTGGTGGCGGTGCTGGACGGGCCGGATGTGGACAGCGGCGCCGCCCTGGAGATCGGCATCGCCTACGAACGGGGGATACCCATCATCGGCGTGCGCACCGACTACCGCGAGAGCCAGGACCGGGGGCTGAACCTGGTGGTCGCGGGCGCGTGCACGGAGATCCTGCGCGAGATGTCCTTCAGCGAGGACATGGAGCAACTGGTCAAGGACCTGTCCGGCAAGATCGTCGCCGCGCTGAAACGGGCGCAGCGGTCGGCATAACCGTCGGGGTCAGCCCGCCCGCAATATTGCAGCGGCACTGGTCAGCCCGTCTGCCTGGGACAGCGAAGCCGTCCCGTTGACGCTATCCTGTGTATCCTGTATATCCCTGTCGGCCGTGGGCAGCGCTTTTCCGGCGCGTGCGGACCCCCGCACCAATGCGAACGCATGAACAGGAGATCTCAAATGGCGGTGTGGCCAGTTGTTTTCCTGGGTCTGATGGTTGCCGGCTTGATGGGATCGGCGTTGACGGCGGCGGATTCGAGCGAAGATAGGATCAACGCCGTCGCAGCCATGCTCCTCGAACGGCCAGCCGGGTTCGGCCGCCCCGTCGGCGACCGGGCCGCATGGGAGGAGATGGCGAGCCATGAATCGTATCGGGACATCATCCCGGGGGCCGAACGGATGCTGGGCGAGCCCATCCCGGACCAGCCCGACGACCTCTACCTGGATTACTCCCGCACGGGGAACCGAACGCGCTGGCAGCGCGTGGCGAGTCGCCGGCGCGGTCGCATCAGGTACCTGGTTCTGGCGGAGTGCCTGGAGAACGAGGGCCGTTTCCTGGCCGCCATCGAAGAGACGGTCCAGGCCCTCTGCGCCGAATCCACCTGGACCTTGCCCGCGCACGACGCCAGCCTCGCGAACTTCAAGGGACAGCGCGTAGACATTGACCTGGCCTCGTCCGCCCTGGGCTGGAACCTGGCGACGGCCGACTACCTGCTGGGCGACAGGCTCGGCCCCGATACCCGGTGGCTGATCCGCGACAACGTCCGCCGCCGCGTCCTCGACCCTTACCACGACATGGTGACGGGCAAACGCGAGGTGAACTGGTGGATGCGGACGACCAACAACTGGAACGCCGTCTGCCTGGCCGGGGTTACGGGTGCGGCACTGGCGCAGGTCGAGTCGCGCGCCGAACGCGCGTTCTTCGTCGTCGCGGCCGAGCAGTACTCGCAGAACTTCCTGCACGGATTCACTGCGGACGGTTACTGCTCCGAAGGCGTGGGCTACTGGAACTACGGATTCGGCCACTACGTGCTGCTCGCCGAGGCCATTTCCCAGGCTACGCGCGGCGGCGTTGACCTGCTCGGGGGCGACGACATCCTCGCGCCGGCCACCTACGGGACGCGCATCGAGATCATCAACGGCCTCTATCCGGCTTTCGCCGACTGCGGCGTCAGCACGAAGCCGAGCGCGCGCCTTCTGCACTTCGTCAGCAGACGGTTCCGCCTGGGCATGCGCGAGTATGAAGACAGGGACATCGTGTCGGCGGACGGCAGCCTTCCCGAGGCCATGATGTACTCGTTCCCGAACTCCGCCACGCGGGTGCCACCTGCTGACGCGGCGGCCGAAGGGCCCGGCTTGCGAAGCTGGTTCAGCGACGCAGGCGTTCTGATCTGTCGGCCGGGCCCCGATTCCGCGTGCAGGCTCGGTGTGGCGCTCAAAGGCGGCCACAACGACGAGCACCACAACCACAACGACGTCGGTTCCTTCGTCGCCGTCGTCGGCCGGCAGGCCGTTCTGCTCGATCCGGGCTCAGAAGTCTACACGGCCCGCACATTCAGCTCGCAGCGCTACGACAGCAAGGTGCTGAACTCCTACGGCCACCCCGTCCCAATCGTGGCCGGGCAATTGCAGAGGACGGGCAAGCAGGCCCGCGCCGAGGTAATCCGGACCGAGTCCACCGACGATGCGGACACGCTGGTTCTGGACGTGCGTTCGGCCTACGACGTTGCGGCACTGACGAAGCTCCAGCGGACATTCGTCTACTCCCGGCAGGGCGCCGGTTCGCTGACGGTGACTGACGAAGTGGCGTTCGAGGAGCCGCAGGAGTTCGGCACGGCCCTCATCACCTTCGGCCGGTGGAAACAGCTCGGCCCGACCTCGCTTCTGGTCTACGACACCGAGGAGGCGGTCCGCGTGGACATCCAGGTCGAGGGAGGCCAGTTCAGCGTCCGATCGGAAGAGCTACAGGAGGACGTCAGGGCCAGCGCCCTGCCAGTGCGCATAGGCATCGAATTGACCCAACCCGTGACGGCGGCGTCCGTCACTACGGTCATCACGCCGGTTGGACCGGGCGGGCCGCTCCTTCGCAACGGCGCCTTCGAGAAAGGCCGTTGGGGTTGGCGCATCCCGAAGCACGGGATGGGATCGCTGTCCAACGACCACGCCGCAAGCGGGCGAACGTCGCTGCACATCCTCGACAGCAGCAAAACGGACGGATCCAACATCAGCTCGGCCCGCGTGCCAGTTGGAGGCGCCAGAGGGTTCGAGCTGCGGGGGAAGGTCTTGCCGATCTCGGGCGACGGCGTGGGCGTCTACGTCAAGTTCCTGGATAAGGACGATAGACAACTGAACGAGACGACCAACGAGCAGGGGTGGATAGCTCCGCTCACGAGTCTGGGCGGGTCGAGCCGACGGTGGGAGCCGTTCGCTGCCCGTTGCCAGGCGCCGGAAGGCACGGCCTACCTCCAGGTCTGGATACATAGCTTCAGCACGGCGGTGGTGGAGGCGTATCTGGACGACCTGGAGATCGTGCCGCTGGACGCCGGCCGGTAACGCAACGACCTTAACAGGATGCACAGGATACACAGGATAAACTGGGTCCGTTCCCGGCTCCCCGCGCACCCGCGAAAAACAGGGACTGGCACGTCGTCCTGTGCCTGTCCCGTTTTTCTGCCAGTCAGAGCGTCTTGGGTTTGGGCTGGACCCCGGTCAGTTGCTCGCCGTCGCGGTAGAGCGTGATGCTCCGAATCGTGACGGGCTCCAAGGGACGGTCCTCGGCGTCCGTTTTGACCGAGCCGATCTCCTTCATTACGTCCGCGCCGTCCGTCACCCGCCCGAACACGGTGTGCTTGTCGTCCAGCCACGAGGTCTCCGCCAGCGTGATGAAGAACTGGGAGCCGTTGGTGTGGGGGCCGGAATTGGCCATGGACAGCACGCCCGCCGCGTCGTGGCGCAGCGTCTTGACGAACTCGTCGGCGATCTGCCATCCGGGCCCGCCCATGCCGTCGCCCGAGGGGCAGCCGCCCTGGATCATGAAGTCTGCCATGATCCGGTGGAACCCCAACCCGTCGTAGAAGCCGCTGGAAGCCAGGTGCATGAAGTTGGCCACCGTGTTCGGGACCTCATTCTCATACAGCTCCACAGTCATCACGCCCATCGAAGTCTCGATCGTTGCTGTAGTTTCCACTTCTCCGGTCTCCTTATTGCATCCCCCGAGGGCAAGGCAGGTCGCCAGCAGCGCGGCAAGCGCTGGCCAGGTCCTCCACATCTTCATAATGGCGCTCCCTTCCGGTCAATCGGACTTTCTGGTGCGGAGTCTTCGCCATTGTAGCGTATTGCGCGTTCTGCTCGCCAGGTCCCGCGGCACGATTGGGCGCAAACACCGCCCGGCGTAGAGGTCCGCGCCCGGTTGCACGGAAGCTTGCCTGCGGTTAAACTCCAGCCCATCTGGGATTGTGCAGCACCGATCCGCGGGGTGCCCCCGCAAGAAACCCGGAAGGCGTGGAGAAATGACCGACCGAGCAAGTGACGGTATCCCCGTGTTGTTCGTGACCGGCGAGAACTTGCCCGAGGCGTGGGAGAAGGCCGTTCTCGCCGTTTGGGACAACGGCGTCGAAGTAAGGACCGAATACGACCGACCGACCGACCCGCCCAGTCTGGACGCCACCGTGATGGTGGAGGTGCGCAGGCCGTTCTCGGAGCCGCGGATCCATAAGAACTTCCCCGGCGGGCCGACGGACCTGGAGGTCTACCGTCAGGAAATCATTGGGGGCATTCACGACCACTGGATAAACCCCCGGGAAGGCAAGTGGACCTACACCTACCACGAACGCCTTTTTGCCTACCGCCCGGTCCTGGACCTGATGAAGCCCGACACCGGCCCGCAGTTCCTCCCCGTGGACCAGGTCGAGTACATGATCGAGAAACTCGCGGCGGTTCCCTTTACTCGGCGCGCGCAGGCGATCACCTGGCTGCCGCACTGTGACCCGGGAACTGACGACCCCCCCTGCCTGCAGCGCGTCTGGGCCCGGCTCACGCCGACCCGGGAGGGCTATGCCCTCAACCTGAACACTCACTGGCGTTCGCGCGACCTCTACAAGGCGTGGTTCATGAACGTCTTCGCCATCACCGACCTGCAGCGCCTGATGGCGGAACGGCTGGCCGTCCGCATCGGGGCGCCCGTCGGCTGCGGCCGGTACGTGGACGTGTCGGATTCGCTCCACATCTACGGCAGCTACCGGGACGAGAATCTGAAGCGAGAGATCGAAAAGATGAGGTCTTCGCCCTACACGGAGCGGGCGTGGGACAGCTCGGTCCTGGAGGCCATGTTCAGCGAGGCACGCCAGCGCCTGGCCGAAGACCCCGACTACTACTCCCGTGGCGACGCGGACTGACGCGGAGGATCCGCCCCCGCAACACGGCTGGTGGTCGTGTGCAAAGACGATTCCGGTCCCTGTTCTCTGGAAGGAAGCGGACCATGATGACGCCGACGTTGTTCTCGGTCAGTTACGCCGGCCTGTGGGGCCAGGACACGCTTGACCTGAACTCCTTCATTCGTAAGGCGGGCGAGTTGGGGTATGCGGCAGTCGAACTGATGGGCAAGCGGCCCCACCTGTCCGTTCTCGACGTAGACGCTGGTGAACTGGAGAGCATCCGCCAGACAGCCCAGGAATGCGGCGTCGAGATCGCGACGATCGCCGGTTACACGAACTTCACCGCAGGGAAGACCTGCCCGGAGGTGCCGTTCGTCGAGATGCAGGTCGCCTACGTGCGCGAGCTGGCGCGCCTGGCGAACGAACTGGGTGCAAAGATCGTCCGCATCTTCACCGGTTACGCGACGGAGCTGGAGTCGTATCACGCCGACTGGCACAAGTGCGTGGCCGCAGTGCGGGAGTGCGCCGAAGCCGCCGCCGACTACGGGATCACGATCGGCGTGCAGAACCATCACGACGTGGCGGCCGGGTGGCGCACCTACGTGGAGTTCCTGGACGAGGTGGCGCACCCGAATTGCCGCGCCATGTTCGACCCGTGGGCTCCGGCCGTGCATGGCGACGACCTGCGCGAGTGCGCCCGGGCGCTGGCCCCGCGCATGGTGCAGACGACGCTGGCCGATTACGTCAGGCTGGAGCGGTTCCGCTACATGCGGGGACTCGTCAACTACGAACCGCTGACGCCGATGGTGCGCGCCGTGCCGCTGGGCGAGGGGTTCGTGGACCTGGAAGGATTCTTCGCC
Source organism: Planctomycetota bacterium (assembly GCA_030628375.1). Lineage (GTDB taxonomy): Bacteria > Planctomycetota > Brocadiia > SM23-32 > SM23-32 > DAOVRD01. Next base: position 5,987 of record DAOVRD010000108.1, on the reverse strand, counting down.
GGTCTGAACGAAGGCGGCTTCTCCGGCTACGTGGTCTATGAGATGTGTTCGCCGCTCCGGGGCGGCGGCAGCCTGGACAACGTGGACGCCACGGCGGCAAGAAGCCTGACCAAGATCCGCGACCTGCTGAGTCAAAAATAGGGACAGGCACCATTTTCGAGTCCTATCGCATTAGTTCTTAAGGGGTTACAACATCATAAATGGAGCCTGTCCCCATTTTCTCATTTTCTGGTTGAGAATCAGGCGGACTTGGCATAGCATGGCCCCATGCCAAGAGCGGCCAGAATAGTACTGCCCGGCTTCGCTCACCACGTTACCCAGCGCGGCAACAACAGACAGGATGTCTTCTTCGCTCCCGAGAACCGACGCAGGTACCTGGCCCTTCTCAAGCGGCAGTGCGACAAATACGGTTTGCAGGTAGAGGGATACTGCTTGATGACCAACCACGTGCACCTTGTCGTCAGACCGGCTACGGAGGCATCACTGGCCAAGGCCCTCGGCCGTACGCACTTCCTTTACACCCGATATGTCAACCGTCTGCACGGGCGAAGCGGTCATCTCTGGCAGAACCGATTCTACTCGTGTCCTGTGGACGACGACCACGTTCTGGCAGTGATGCGATACGTAGAGCGCAACCCGGTCCGCTCGGGCTCGGTCGCACGGCCGTGGGACTTCCCCTGGTCCAGTGCGTCCGCCCACATTGGTAAGCCGGACCTGACGGGGCTGAGCGATGCGGCGAATTGGGCACAGAGGATCGCTCCTGAGGTATGGGCACAACTGCTGATGGGACCTGATAGCGAAGGCGAGTTGTCCAACGTACGCAAGAGCACCCGTTCAGGCCGGCCGCTAGTAGGTGACCAGACGCTGAGCAGACTGGAGATCATGCTGGGCCGTCGGCTCCGTGCCCGGCCCCGCGGCCGACCGCCGAGAGAAAAATAGGGACAGGCACCATTTATTGTGTTGTAACTCCCCAGGGAATAAGGCGATAGGACTCAAAAATGGTGCCTGTCCCTATTTTTGGGGAGAGAGGAGGGTGAAGATGGTCAGAATGGGCCTTATCGGCGCCGGCACAATGGGGAGATCATACGCAAGGGCTTTCGCACAGTGCAGATCGGCTGAGCTGATCGCCATCTGCGACCTGGACCTGCGCAAGGCCAGGTCCCTCGGACGGCGCTCCGGGGTGCGTAGCCTGTATGCCGACTACAACGAGATGCTCCGGTCGGAGGAGCTGGACGCCGTCACAGTAGCCACCCCGGACTTCCACCACCGCAAGCCGGCCATCGCATGCCTCAGGGCCGGGAAACACGTGCTCTGCGAGAAGCCACTCGCCACCACGCTTCGCGACTGCGCCGCAATCCGCGACGCCGTGGCGAAGTACGGGCGGAAGCTCATGATCAACTTCGCCAACCGGCACAAGAGGCAGATCTACAGCATCAAGCAGAGGCTGGATGCCGGCGAGCTGGGGAAGGTCGAGAACGCCTTCATACAACTGCGCGAACCGCTCTACAAGACGCGCACTCTCGAATGGGTGGAGAAAACGACGCCCACGTTCTTCCTGCTCTCTCATTGCACCGACACGGTGCTCTATCTCCTGGGCGGTGCCCCGCGCGAGGTCTACGCCAGGGCCAACTACGGCGTGCTGTCCTCCCAGGGCCTCAACACGCCCGACACGGTAATCGCCGTGCTGACCCTGGACAACGGCGCCACGATCGCCATGGACGCCAATTGGATAATGCCGAAAGGGTTCGCACCCAACATAGATTTCACCCTCGAACTGATCGGCCAGAAGGGAGCGATCTACAGCAAGCTGCGTTCGGACGACTTGATGCTGTACACGAACCGGCCCAGCAACGTCGATTATGAAGGTGGCGCGGTGGACCCGCTCGGCACGACCCGCGGCTGGTGGCTCGATTCCGTTTACTATTTCGTCGAATGCCTGGAAAGCGACGTCGAGCCGGCTCCGGGGGCCGAGGAGGGCATGCAGGTCACACGGGTGTTGCTGGCCATAGAGGAGTCCGCACGCAAAGGCAAGATAGTGAAGCTGTGAAGGTGAACAACGCAGCCGCCGTTCGGCTCTCAGGTTTGGGCGATGTCGAGCAGTTCGGCCAGGCCGGTGATGGTGAAGTCCGGCGCCGGGAAGTTCCCGGGCAGGCGCCGGTGCCCCGTGTTGAACCACACCGTCGGGATGCCGGCCCTGGAGGCGCCCAGGACATCCGTCAGCGGGCTGTCGCCCACGAAGAGCATCTGGCTGGCCTGGATCCCCACCAGCTCGAGGGCCCTTCCGAACAGCCTTGCGTCCGGCTTGCTGTAGCCTTCCACGTCCCCCAGGATGACGTGTTCCAGGTACGGTTCCAGCCCCAGAGTCTGAACGAGGTGTCGCTGGAGGGCCGGCGCGCCGTTCATGATCACGCCGCGCGTCAGTCCCCGACGACCCAGCTCAGACAGCACGGGCACTGCATCGTCGCGCAGGAACTGGCGCATAACGAGCCGACGCGCCGAGTCGTAGGTATGGCTCATATCGCGCGCGACCTTTGGGCTCCTCACGTTGTAACTGTCCAGCAGCGCTTCGAAGCGCTTCACCATGGAGAAGGCGCGTCGCTTGCGTATGTGCTCCTTGCGGGGCAGTTCGAAGAAGACGGCGTTGAAACGCCGGATGATGTCCTCCGCGTCATCTTCCGGCAAAGGGGGCGTGAACTTGGGAATGACGATCTCCATCACGTGGTAGGCGCAGCCGCGATGGTCCCACAGCGTGCCGTTCACGTCGAAGAAGACTGCCTTGACTTCGGACATCTTCCCCCCTCGACGGACTTCCGAGCGGCCCTGAACCCCGATCACATGCGTTCCGGAGCCGCGACACCCAGAAGCTCCAGCCCGCCGCGTATCACATGTCGCGCAGCGTCCACCAACAGCAGCCTTGCCGCGCGTAAGTCATCGGCCGGACACAGCACACGCCGGTCGGGATCGCGCATCCCGGCGCTATAGTATGAACTGAAGTCGGCACAAAGCTCAAGCAGGTAGGTCGCAATGACAGACGGCTCCGATTCCGCAGCGGCGCGCCGAACCGCCGCAGGGAAGCCTGCCAGGTGGCGCGCCAGCACCCACTCCTCAGGCAGCGTCAGCAAGGCGAAATCCACGTCGTCCACGACCTCCTGCTCGGCTTTGCGCAGGATGCTGGACAGGCGCGCGTGCGCGTACTGCACGTATGGCCCCGTGTCGCCCTCGAAGTCCAACATGCTGTCCCAATCGAAGATCACGTCGCGGGTGCGCCGCGTCGAGAGCTCGCTGAAGACGACGGCACCGATGCCGACCTGCGCGGCCAGGTCGTCCAGGTCGGCGTCCTGCCCGAAGCGGCCTGAACTCTCCTCGATCTTTGCGCGCGCCCTGCTGACGGCTTCCTGGAGCAGATCCTTCAGCAGCACCATCTCCCCGCGCCGCGTGCTGCCGACCCGGGTTTTGCCGGTCTCCGGATCCCGCATCCTGATCAGGCCGAAGTTAACGTGCTCGATCCTGTCCGCCCATTCGTAGCCCATCCTCTTCAAGACGGCCTTGAGCTGCTTGAAATGTAGCGACTGCTCGCTGCCGGTGACGTAAAGGCACTTCTCGAAGCGGAACTGTTCCCAGCGATGCTCCGCCGCAGGGATGTCGCGACTCATGTAGAGGCTGGTGCCGTCGCTCTTCCGCACCATGCAGGGGGGCAGGTTCTCATCGTCCAGGGGGACGATGAGGGCGCCGGCGCTCTCGATGGCGACGCCCTGATCGAGCAGCCGGCGCACCATTCCGTCAATCTGTTCCCTGTAGGAGCTTTCGGCGTTAACGTGGTCGAACGTAACGCCCAGCATGCCGTAGACCTGGTCGAACTCCTCGAGGCCGATTTGCCGAAACGCCTGCCACAGTGCGGTGGCACGTGACTCGCCCTGTTCGAGCCGCGCGAAGGCATCGCGCGCCGTCTGAAGCAGCTCGGGCTGCGCGGCAGCATCCCGGGTGTAGCGCACGTAGAGTTCTTGCAGGTCCGACACCGTCAGTGCGTCGGGGTCCGGCACGTCATAGCGCTCCACAGCGGCAATCAGGCTGCCGAAGGAAGTCCCCCAGTCGCCCGGGAAATTGATGCCGGCGCACCTGTAGCCGAGCTTCTCGTAGACCCGGTAAAGCGCGCGGCCGATGACGGCAGAGGGCAGATGGTGCACGCCCAGGTCTTTGGCAACGTTCGGGCTGCCGAAATCAATGACAATGGTCTTGCCCGCGCCCACGTCGTCGCTGCCGTAGGCGCTTCCCAGGCCGTGAATGAGCTTGAGCACGCTCGCCGTGACAGCGGGCCGGTCCAGGAAGAAGTTGAGGTACGGCCCGTCGGCCTTCGCTTCCCGGACCCCTTCGGGCAGCTCCACCTTGCCCCGCAGGTCCTCCGCAATATCGTTCGGGGCCTTGTGAAGGTACTTGCTCAGCGCGTAGCAAGGCAGCCCGTAGTCACCGATCTCGGGCGAGGGAGGCGTTTCGAGAAGCCCGGCCAGGTGAGTTTCGTCCAGAGGAAGGTGCCGGGCCAGCCGGCCGGCGATCAGCTTTTCGATGGAGTCCGTGTGGCGCATCACAGATCAGGCCTTCTCCGTCCCCGGTTCGAGAAGGGCCTCGGGCTCTTCGAATATCTGCGTGACCGACATGTTCGTGTGGATGTTATACACGGCAGCGGCCAGGAGATGTGCGACGCTGACCACGTGAACCCTCTCGTCGGCGTCCGGAAGCGGCAACGTATCGGTCGTCACGATACGCTTCACGCCCGTGTCCAGTATCTCCTCCGCCACGTTCTCCGCAAAGACGGGATGCACGCAGGAGACATACCAGACCGGCAGGCCGAACTTGTCCTTAAGGGCGGAAACGGCCCGGATCATGGTGCCGCCGGTGAGTATCTCGTCGTCGAAGACCGCCACCTCTCTGCCGCGGATCTCTTCGATGCCGATCACCGCCCGGATCTCGGGGTCCTCGTTGTCGGCCCAGCGACGCTTGTCGCAGACGGCCAGCGGCACGTTGAGCCGTTCCGCGTAGCCCGTGCCGATCTTGACGCCGCCGGCGTCGGTGGCAAGCACCCCGATCTTGCTGACGTCGTAATTTCGCCTGAAGTACTCGGCTATCAAGGGGTTGGCATCCAACTGGTCGCAGGGCACCGTCATGAAGCCCATTATCTGCAAGGCGTGCAGGTTGACGGTCAAGATGCGGTCGGCCCCGGCCTGTTCGAGCAGTTGCCCCATCAGTCGCGCCGTGATGGACACCCTCGGCTCGTCCTTCTTGTCGCTGCGGACGTAGGGGAAGTAGGGCGCCACCACCGTGATGCGGCCCGCCGAGGCGCCGCGCAGGGCGTCAATCGTTATGAGCATCTCCATAAGGTTTTCGGACAGGGATAGGCTGGCCGCCTCCTGCGGGGATACCCGTTCCGGATTCACGCCGTAAGGAGCGTGCCGCGCATTCGCTGCGGTCTGAACCAGGAACACGTCCGCCCCGCGTACGCTTTCGCCTATCTTGACTTTCAGGTTCTCATTGGCGAACCGGATCACGCGCGGCTCGCACAGCTCCAGCTCTTCCAGGCCGTTGTAGCGCTGGAGGCTGTTGCAGATCTTCCGGGCCAGGTAGTAGCTCGCCCGTCCAGTGAACAACATCAACGGGTCGTGCAGGTCAACCATTCCGCGCCTCCGTGACGCCCTCTTGACGAACTGCATACGGCAGCCGACCGATTATAACTGAACGGACGCGAACTATGAAGTGCGAAGCCAAGGCAAGAGGGTCATTCAATTGTCGGTGGATTTTTTGCGATAACTCCTTATAGAGGCTACTCAAGCAAGGGGGTATCGGACGACGGGTGAGGCGCAGGGCAAGACGTTGTGGGATGTCTTGGGCCGGGCGGACAGTCGGATTGGTTCTTGAGGTCCCGAGCGCCCTCATGGGACACACTGCGTCCGGGGATCGGCTATAATGGCAGGACGGTGGCGACCGACTCCCAAGAG
>DAOVRD010000091.1 GCA_030628375.1 Planctomycetota bacterium | reverse complement strand
TCTACGACGCGCCCCTGGAGAACGGCGCTTTCGAAGAAGACGTCGCGTCCGTGGCCGTCATGGCCGGACTGAGCAGCCTTGAGATCGAAAGCGGATACGTGGAGATGGAACTCGACACCATCTTCAAGCCCCAGGAGATCGTCCGCAAGCTGCGCACGATCCTCCCGGACAACGTGCCTGTCGTGGCCATCGTGGACGACGCCTACTCGGACTACATGCTGGTGACCTACCTGAAAGCCGGCGCCGCCGCCGTGGTCGGCACCAGCGGCGATCTGTTTGGCATGGTGTTGTCCCGCGTGAGCGAACGGGACCGACTCTGGCCCTACGCAAACGTCTTCTCCAAGCTCTAGCAGCAACAAGGTACCGCGAGGCCGCCGCCGGTCGCCCGATGTGGCTCTCGCCCCAGGAACGGAGGAAACGATGGAGGTCCTGGTCTTTGCGGCAAGTCCCAACAAGGACGGCCTGACGGAAGAGTGTGCGCAGGCGGCGGTCGAAGGCGCCGGAGTCGCCGGCGCGAATGCGCAGATCATCTACCTTAACGACAAGGATATCGGTCTGTGCCAGGCGTGCGACCGCGGGTGGGGGAAGTGCCGCAAGGAACACTCCTGCCAGGTCGAGGACGGCTTCCAGGCCGTGCACGAGAAGACCGGAAACGCTGATGGCTACGTTGTGGTCACGCCGGTCTACTTCGGGCAGTTGTCCGAATCGGCCAAAGCGTACTTCGATCGTCTTCGGCGGTGCGAAGCCACCAGAGGAGACGAATCGGCCCTGGCCGGCAAGCCCGTCATCGGTGTGGCCGCGGCCGGCGGCAGCGGCGGGGGGATCACAAGCTGCCTGGAAGAGATGAGCCGGCTCTTCTCGCACTTGCGCTGCAGCATCGCAGACATGATAACGGTGACGCAGAAGAGCCGCTCGTACAAACCGGCCGCTATCCGCCAGGCCACACAAGCCATGGTCGCGGCGCTGGGCAAGGAGTAGTCCGAGTGTCCACACCTGTCTGAGTGTTACTGTCCACTTCACTACACGTTAGGAGACGCAAGATGGCTGACCTGCGCGTTGGTTTCATCGGCACCGGCGATCCGCGGGCGAAGCGGAGCGTGATGGGATACGCAATGGCTTACCGCCAGGCGCCCGGCTACGTTGACCTGGCAGACAAGTGCAAGATCGTCGCGTGCGCCGACCTCGTTCGGGAGCGAGCGGAGATCTTCTCCGAGACCTTCGACGTGCCCGGCGTCTACACCGACTACCATGAGATGCTCGAGAAAGAGAATCTCGACATGGTGAGCATCTGCACGTGGATGCACCTGCACGAGCAGATGACAGTGGATTGCGCCGAAGCCGGCGTCCGCGCCGTGCACTGCGAGAAGCCGATGGCCACGACCTGGGCTGGCTGCAAGAGGATGGCCAAGGTCTGCGCCGACAAAGGGGTGCAGCTTACGTTCAACCACATGCGGCGCTTCGGCAAGCCGTTCCGTGAGGCCAAGGCCCTGCTGGACGCGGGAGAGATCGGGCAGCTCAGGACGCTCCAGTACGGCGAGGCGAATCTCTACGACGGGGGCACCCACCACCTGGACATGTTTGGCTTTTTCAACGATCAGACGCCGGTCGAGTGGGCCATGGCCCAGATTGACTACCGGACCGAGAGCCTGGTGTTCGGCAGTCACAACGAGAACGTGGCCTACGCGGTCTGGAAGTACCAGAACGGCGTGTACGGCCAGTGCCTGACGGGCCGCGCCGGCAGGGAGTTGATCGGCGCGTACGACAAGCTGGTCGGCACGGAAGGCGCAATCGAGGTCGGCCCCTTCCTCCCCAAGGGTGAGGAGAGGGTCATGCTGCGCATCATGCGCAAGGGCAGCACGAAGTGGGAGAACGTGGACTGCGGACCCGAGGGCCTCCATGGTCACAATGACGACGCCAAGGAACCTGTCCTCTACCACAGGCGGGCCGTGGCCTGCGCCGTGCAGTGTCTGGAAGAGGGGACGGAGCCCGAGATCGGCGCCAAGAACGCACTGCAATCGACCGAGATCACCTTCGCATGTTGGGAATCGGCGCGCCGGCGCGGGATTGTCGAATTCCCGCTCGACATCGAAGACAATCCGCTGGACGCAATGGTTGCCTCAGGCGATCTGAAACCCGCCAAACGGGAATAGTCCGCCGTGCACCGGAGGCTCGGCGGGCACGTCGCTGGCCGCGCCGCTTGTGGCCGGGAATACAACGACCTTAACAGGATGTACAAGATATACAGGATGAACTGGCCCCGTTCCCGGCACCCCGCCTACCTTTCTTGGGTAGCCCCCGGCGCCCCGCCGGTGCCATGGGCCCCCCGCGTAGGCCGGATCCGCCTTCGTAGGGGCACGGCGTCCGGCCTTCGCAGCCGCTTTCGTAGGGGCACGGCGTGCCGTGCCCGTACTTGACAAGGCCGAAAGGCCCCTACCCGGAAGTTCAGTGTTCAAACCCCACCAGCCGACTGCTGACTTGTTCCCCTGTTTGTCGTATAATTAAGGTCAACAGAGCAATTGCATCAAAGCGTGTATCCGCCTTGAGGCGGATTCCCCTGCTGACGCAACAACGGCAACCGCGGCTTTCAGGCGTCCGCCGCGGCCGTATAAGCGGTGGTTGCACATGCGGCATTAAGAGAGACGAGCACTGATGGCAGCCGCCTCCCGAATCCTGACGTGGGCAAGGAAACGTCTGGCGCGAATCCTTCTGCTTTTCGCGTTGGTTCTGGCGCTGTTGTTCCTGTTTGATGTGGGGAAGTCCGTCCAGATTCACACGGTCAGGGGCGACTTGCGTTTCAGGTTTCTCGGTCTGCCGTACGATAGTCGGCGACAGCGGGACGAGGACGTGCGCCTTCTCCAAGAAATAGCCCTAGGCCCCCCAGAGGTGCGTGGCGAGTGGCATCGTTGCGGGCAGTGGCATCGTCGCGGGCGCGCAGGCTACAGGGACTACACCTTCATTGCCGCATTGGCAAGGGTGGACCAACGAGCCGCCCGGTTCTGCCTGGAGGACGAGGTGTCGTGGATCACGCGCACCAAGTGCGACGAGGGCTGCCCTCTTGCACCGATCTTGAGTTTCGCGCTCGTGGGACGTGATGACCAAGGCCGTTGGGCTATCAGTCCTGAGTGGTGGCGCAATGAGACACTGCGGGGGTGCTTCGAAGAAGCGGGCTATGCGTTCTCAGAGTCACAGGATGGCAATGCAAACGGAACGTAAGACAGCCTCCAAGTCGGTGAAGCGGACTTGGATGGCTGTTCTCGTCGCGGCCACGCGCAAACCACCAAGGTCCTGCGCCGGCACGGCGGCGTGGAGTAAAGGCCAGGCAACTGCGACCGGCGCCGCTTCACGCCGCCGAACCGATCCAGAGATCAGGCCTTCTCCACGGAGATCTGAATCTCGGTGAGGTACTCGGCGGGGTCGTCGGCCTGACCGTGCACCTTATGGAATATCTCACGCGCGGGCAGATCCTCAGCGGGACGGTACCCGTTCTCGCCCATCCAGTTGAAGATTTCCTCGTAGACCTGAGGTATCCCGCTGTACGGGCCCTCGTGGACCGCGAATGCAACAGTGACGTCCGGCAGTCTCTTGCGCTCGATCCCTTCGGCCGGCTCGCATTTCTCCTCGATGGGCAGGCAGACCTCCGCACGCAGTTCATCCTGTGCCACCTCGGCGGGGTTGTCGTAGTAGAGCCCCATCGGCAGAGCACTGTGCGGATGGCCCACCCGCAATAGCCAGGACATGAGTTCGTCCAGCTTTTCCTGGCTCTGGTCGTAAGGTCCCGTGAAGGACAAGCTCATGACCGTCATCGCCTCCACTTCTTTCACCTGGATTTCCGCCATTGTCTTCTCCCGTTGCCGGTTGCTGTTCGAACGATCTCAGGAAGCGCCAAAGTCCGTCTTTCTTACCACGCGCGCCTTGAACTGTCAAGCGCCAAGAGCTTTCCAGGAACTAACTTAGGGCCTCTTGGAGGAACTGGTCGGGGGGGAGACGGGCGCATGGCTCGCGGGCGGTTGGTCTTTTTGCTTTCCGCCTTCCCCTTTGAATACAATGATGAGGGGATGGTGTCATTTGCCGCGGAAAACAGGGCGGATGGAAGCCAGAAAAGCCAGTAAATTCGTCATCGGTCTGGTCCTGGTCACGCTGGGCGCATTCCTGCTGACCAGTCTGTTCACGCACGATCCGCGTGAGGGCCCGTTCCCCGATTTCTCCGCGGAGCAGTGCGAGGGCAACACCTGCGGCGCAGCGGGCGCCTACGTCTCCGCGTACGCACTGGCGCTGTTCGGTTGGGACGCTTACCTGCTGGCCGGCATCGTGACGCTCGGGGGGCTGGCGTTGCTTGCCAGGCTGAAGGTTCGCGCGTTCCCGATGAGGCTGGCGGGCGTGGTTTTGCTGGCGGCCGTGGCGCTGCTCGGGCTTGCCATAGCCAACGCCTCGCCGACCAGCACGGCCAGCTCTTACGAGGCGCATTCCGGCGTTGGGGGAGGTCTTGTGGGCATCCTGCTGGCAGGCGCTCTCTACCGGCTGGTCGGTTCGACCGGCACTTTCATCCTTTTCCTGTTCTCGGGCTGTCTGGGCACGTTCCTATTTGCGGGCGCGGAGATGGCCGCTGCGTGCGCAGCGATCGCCGCACGCGCCAAAGCCCTCGGCCGCGCGGCGCTCAGCCTGCCCCGATGGAGCCTCCGACGGAGGCCGGCATTCGAGGTGGTTGATGGGGTCAGTCCTGAACCGGTGCCCGCACCGGCGGCGGGACGGCCGGACGAGGTCGAAGCGGCGCGGGAAGACATCGAGACGCCGGCCGAGCCCGAGCAATATGAGGTGGCTCCCGAACCGATGCGCGAGGAGCCGGAAGTGGTGACGAGGCACATCAAGGCCGAGCCGGATATTGAGGACGAAGAGCCGGAGTTCGAGCTGCTTGAGGGCGGCGAGCCGGACGGCGAGTACCGGCTGCCATCCATCAACCTGCTCGATGAATGCGTTGGCACGACCGCAGGCGAGGACGAGGACGAGATCCGGCAGAAGGGACGGTTGCTCGAACGCACCCTGGGCGAGTTCAAAGTGGATGCCCAGGTCGTGCGAGTCCGGCGCGGCCCGGTCATCACGATGTACGAGCTGTCGCTCTCGGCGGGGACGAAGGTCTCGAAAGTTGAATCCCTGTCCGACGACCTGGCCATCGCACTGAAGGCGCCGAACGTGCGCATCGTTGCTCCGCTGCCCGGCAAGAACACCGTGGGCATAGAGGTCCCCAACACTGAGCGCGACCTGGTCGGCATCCGGGAACTGATGGAGGAACTGGGCAAGAAGGCCATGAACATGGCGGTACCGCTGTTCCTGGGCAGAGACACAGCGGGCAATCCGCTCGTGCTGGACCTGGCCACGTGCCCTCATCTGCTGGTCGCGGGCGCCACGGGCTCAGGGAAAACGGTCGCCATCAATGCCATGATATGCAGCATCCTGATGACTCGCAGGCCGGACGAGGTCCAGCTTCTGCTCGTTGATCCGAAGTCGGTGGAGTTTCCCCAGTACAACCGCCTCCCTCACCTTCTCTGCCCGGTGCTCAGCGACATGAAGAAGGCGGCCTCGGTGCTGAAATGGGCCTGCAAGAAGATGGACGAACGCTACGCTTTTCTGTCGCGGGTGGGTGGCCGCGATCTGACTGGCTACAACGAACTGGGCGAGGACGAAATCAGAAGGCGGCTCGATCCCGACGGAGAAGCGGACCTGACCGGCGTTCCGTTCCACATGCCGCACATCGTCATCTTTGTGGACGAATTCGGCGAGCTGATGATGGTGGCCGCCAAGGAAGTCGAGAGCAGCGTGATCCGACTGTCCCAGAAGGCCCGTGCCGTGGGCATTCACCTGATCTGTGCCACGCAGCGCCCGTCGGTGGACGCCATCACCGGCCTGATCAAGTCCAACCTGCCCGCCCGCCTCGCCTTCCAGGTCGCCTCCAAGGTGGATTCCCGCACGATCCTGGACAGGAACGGCGCGGAACTGCTGCTGGGACGGGGCGACATGCTCCTGCTGCCGCCGGGCACTTCGCGCCTCATCCGCGCTCAAGGCGTCTACGTCTCCGAGGAAGAACTGCAGCGCATCGTGGGCTTCGTGCAAGCGCAGGGCAAGCCGCAGTTCAGAGACGACCTCCGCGAACACCACGCGCGTGAGGACCGGGCCGGCAGTTCGGACGAACTCTACGAGGATGCAGTGCGCGTCATACTGGAGACGCAGAGGGGCTCAGTGTCGCTGCTTCAGCGTCGCCTCAGTGTCGGGTACTCGCGCGCGGCGCGGCTCATTGATATGATGGCCGACGCAGGCATACTCGGCCCTTACGCCGGCAGCCAGGCCCGCGATGTGCACATGACGCTGGAGCAATGGGAAAAAGCTCGCTCCGAGGCCTGACCTCAGCGGCCCTGTTCGCCCTGGGCAGCGCAGCAGGAGATGGCTTCCGGACCGGGGGCGGGCGGGTTCGTGAAAGTAGAGATCACCGACTCTCTGGGATATAACTGTACGGAGGCGCGCCTTTGCCGGAGCGACACGATGCATCTTGACCGCCTGGGTGTGAAGTTGGCTTCATCGGCCCTGGGGCTGGGCCACCTGCCGGTTGCGCCGGGGACCTGGGCGTCGGCCGCCGCAGCCGTCGTCTACTGGCTGCTGCGTCAACGCCTGGCCCCAGTGCCATGCGCCGTGGCTCTGGCCGGATTATTCCTGGCGGCTCTCGTGCTGGGCCTGCTGGTTTGCCCCGGCGCACAGAAAGTCTACGGGGAACAAGATCCGGGCCAGTTCGTCCTGGACGAGGTCGCCGGTCTCTGGCTCACGTGTCTGGCCTTCTGGTGGCGAGGGCCGAGCCAGACGGCCGTCGCGGCGTTCCTGGCGTTCCGTTTCTTCGACATTGTCAAGCCGTTCCCGGTGGGACGGTTGGAAGACCTCCCCGGACGGTGGGGAGTGATGCTGGATGACCTGGCAGCCGCCGTATGCTCAGCGGCAACGCTCTGGGCGGTGTGCTACGGCGTAATTGACAAGTTCGTCCCATGACGGAAGGACCAGAAGGGCCGTGAAAGCACTGGCGGCCGACAAGCTATTCGGCACCGGCCCAGACCCTACGGTCGTAGGCGCTGAAGGCGAGGTGCTGCAAAGCGTGAGCTCCACCATGGACGTCGCGCGCGAAGCCCTGCTGGCGGGGGCGCCGGACGGATATGTCGTGCTGGCCGATCATCAGCCGGCGGGGCGCGGCCGCGATGGACGGTGGGTCTGCCCGCCCGGCACAGGGCTGCTGATGAGCGTCGTCCTGACGGTCGGACTGCGCGCTACCGAACAGAAGCTCATCGTAATCCTGGGAGCAGTGGCCGCCGTCGAAGCGGCTCGGAGATTCGGCGTCCCGGCGGGCATCAAGTGGCCAAACGACGTGGTGGTCGCGTGCACCGACGGGGATTCCCTGCGCGTCAGGAAGCTGGGCGGCATGCTGGTGGAACGGGTAGGCAGGGGCGACGCCGCGCCGGCCTACGTCCTCGGCATCGGGCTCAACGTCAACCAGAGCAGGGACGAACTGCCACCCGACGCGGCCCTGGAACCGACCTCGATGAGAATCGAACGCGGCCAGGAGTTCGACCGGAACGCCGTCTGCAAAGCGCTCCTGGAAGAACTGGACTCATGGTATCGTCGGCTTGTCATGGGACAGTCCGAAAGAATACTGGCTCGGTGGCGGCTAAGGAGCTGCCTGCTGGGGGAAACAATCCGTGTGCGGGTAGGCGACCAGGTCCTGCTGGGCAAGGTGTTGGGGGTTCGCCGCACGGGCGAACTGATCATCGAAGACACCGCAGGGCAGCAGTTGCTGCTCACCGATGAGAGAACGCAGCTACTGCTCTGACCGGCGCTCCGGCCGGGCCCCCATGAGTTCGGCCACCTGGATGGCCCTCAGCAGCGCCATGGCTTTGTTGAGCGTTTCCTGGTACTCGCGCTCGGGAACCGAATCGGCAACCACCCCGCCGCCAGCCTGCACGTAGGCGGTCTTGCCGGCCAGCACCACCGTGCGGATCGTGATACAGGTGTCCATGTTGCCGCTGAAGTCGAAATACCCGACCGCGCCGCCGTAAGGTCCCCGTTTGCTCGATTCAAGCTCGTCAATTATCTCCATGGCCCGCACCTTGGGCGCGCCGCTGAGCGTGCCGGCGGGGATGCAGGCCTTCAGAGCATCGAGCGCAGTCAGGCCGTCACGCAGCTCGCCGCCCACCTCTGAGACGATGTGCATCACGTGCGAGTATTTCTCGATCACCATCTCTTCGTGAATGGCGACGGTGTTGTATTTGCTGACGCGCCCGACGTCGTTGCGGCCCAGGTCCACCAGCATGATGTGCTCGGCGCGTTCTTTGGGGTCTGCGAGCAATTCCGCTTCCAGCCTTTCGTCTTCCTCGTCGTCGGCGCCTCGCCGCCTGGTGCCCGCGATAGGCCGCACCGTGATCTGGCGATTATCCACCCGCACCATGACCTCCGGAGACGAACCGATCAGATGCAGGTCGTCGAATCTCAGGAAGAACATGTAGGGCGAAGGGTTTATGACGCGCAACGCCCGGTAGAGGTCGAACGGGTCGGCCTCCGTCCTGGTCTCCAGCCGCTGAGAGGGCACTACCTGGATGATATCGCCTGCACGGATGTACTCCTTGGCGACCTCGACCGCTCTCAAGTAGTCTTCGCGGGTGAAATTGGACTCATACGGCACAGTGATCTCGCCCGCAGGTTCGATGTCGTCCGTGACGCTCGACAGAGGCCGGCGCAGCCTCTCTATCACCCGGTCAATCCTCTCCGTCGCCTCCTTGTAGGCGGCCTCCGGCGTGATGCCGTCCGTTCGTTGGCTGCACACAACCTTGATCGTTTTGTTCAGGTGATCGAATATCAGGATCTCGTCGTAGAACATGTAGAAGACGTCGGGCAGGCCGCGGTCATCCTCCGGGCAATCGGGAAGATGTTCTACGAAGCGGACGACGTCGTAACCCATGTAGCCGACGGCGCCGCAGGAGAAGCGGGGGAGACCATCAACGGGCACCAGCTTGAATGCCTCCAGGTACTTCTGGAACTCATCAAGGGGGTTGTCAGCTTCCCACGTGCGGACTTCAGGGCCCTCGCGCACTTCGACGGTCCGGCCCGTGCTCTTGAAGAGCGCGAAAGGCGAACTGCCCAGAAAGCAGTACCGTCCGATCTTCTCCGGCCCGCTGGCGCTCTCCAGCAAGAAAGCATACGGGCCCGACGCGGTCTTCTGGAAGGCAAGCACCGGCGTCAGCGCATCCGCCATCAACTGGCGGTACACGGGAATGACATTCCCGCGCCCGAACAGGCTCTGAAACTCCTCAAAGCTGGGATGATACCGAGGCGTCATATCCGTGACCTTTCAGCACTGGGGCAGGGCGCACCGCATGGAGCAACAAAGGGATTCTCTTGCAGTAGCATCTCCCATAAGCTTAGAATCAGTTAGATCGGTTCGCTGTCGTGTTCGGCAGTTGCCTTTTCCCCCGAAGAAGGAGGAGCCCATGGGCGCGTACATCACGGGGATGATCGCCGGAACCATTGCGCTGGTGTTCCCGTTGCTCTACCTGATGAACATTGATCGGTGCGTGGCAAAGATCCTTGCGAAGGACCCCGCCGCGAACATCGCCGGGTTCCTCACGCACACCCACACTTCCCTGGCCTACCTCATCGCCGTCATTGGGGGTGTCGTCCTTCTGATGACCGCCGTGATGAGCGTACTCACCGGCCTGTGGCAGATCAAGCAACGCCGCGAGAAGCTGCAAGGGGCCGCGCCTGCTCCGGCGACCGAGAATGAGCTGCCCGCACCCTGACCGCCGTCGGCGCCCGACGACTGCTCAGCGGAGGACGTAAGAGCCCAGGCGAACGCTGCCCGCGCATCTCGCCGTCCGCGCGACAGGCTCCGCGCCTGGCTGCGGCGTCACACTCCAGGGCGTTCTCCCTTCTGGGCCTGGCCGTTGCGCGTGCGCTTCACGACACGGTTGACGGCGCTCAGATATGCAACGGCGCTGGCCTCAATGATGTCCGTCCTGGCCGCACGGCCCCTCTCGATCACTCCGTTGGCCGCAATCTCCAGGGCCACCTGGCCCATCGCGTCCTTGCCGCCGGTGATGGCCCGAATGCTGTAGTCGCGCAGCTCGCACCGTATGCCGGTGATCCGATCTATCGCGCGGTAGACGGCGTCTACGGGCCCGTCCCCGATGGCGGCGTCGGTCTTCACCTCTTCGCCGTTCACTTCCACACACACGGTGGCCGTAGGCGTCACGCTGATGCCACTGGTTGTGTGGAAGTTGACGAGCTTGAAGATATCGGGCACGTCCTCGGTCTCCTCGCGGGCGAGCGCCTCGACATCCTCGTCATAGATTTCCTTCTTCTTGTCCGCCAGGCGCTTGAACTCCTGGAAGGCGTGTTCAAGCCGTTCCTGATCGAGATGTATCCCCATTTCCTCCAGCCGCGTGGTGAAAGCGTGACGCCCGCTGTGCTTACCTAACACGATGTGCCCGTGTTCCAGACCGATATCCTCGGGACGCATGATCTCGTAAGTGTCCTTCTTCTTCAGAACGCCGTCCTGATGGATTCCCGCCTCGTGGGCGAAGGCGTTCCGGCCGACGATGGCCTTGTTCGGCGGCACCTGGATGCCCGTCACAGTGGTGACCAGTCGGCTGGTGTTCATGATCTGCCGGGTATGGACGCCGGTCTCCACACCGAAGAAATCCTTGCGCGTGGCAAGGGCCATGACGACTTCTTCGAGGGAGCAATTGCCCGCGCGCTCGCCCAGGCCGTTGATCGTGCACTCCACTTGCCGTGCGCCGGCCTTCACGGCCGCCAGCGAGTTCGCCAGGGCCATGCCCAGGTCGTCGTGGCAGTGAACGCTGATGATGGCGCGGTCAATGTTACTCACCTCGGACTTGAGCATCTCTATCAGTTCGGCGAACTGGAAGGGCACTGCGTAGCCGACCGTATCGGGTATGTTGACGGTCGTGGCGCCGGCGTCAATGGCCGCTTCGACCACCTCGCGCAGAAAATCGGGCTCGGTCCGCGAGGCGTCCTCGGGGCTGAACTCGACGTCCGTCTGGTAGTCCCTGGCCCTCCGGACTCCTTCTGTCGCCAGCTTGATTATCTGGCCCCTGTCTTTCTTGAGCTTGTGCTCGCGGTGTATCCGACTGGTGGCCAGGAACACGTGGATGCGCCCCTTCTTCGCATCCGCGAGCGCTTCGCCGGCCCTGTCAATGTCGGCCTCGACGCAGCGCGCCAGTCCCGCCACAATCGGCTCCGTAACGGCCTTGCTGATCTGGCGGACGCTCTCGAAGTCACCGGGCGACGTGATGGGGAAGCCGGCCTCGATGACGTCAACGTTCAGACACTCGAGCTGACGCGCCACGCGGACCTTCTCCTCCAGCGTCATCGAGCACCCCGGCGCCTGTTCACCGTCCCTGAGCGTAGTGTCGAAGATGATGATGCGTTCTTTGTCAGTTTCCATGGCGACATTTTCCGTGCACTGAAGTCATAAACAAAAAGCCCCGCAACCGTTGAGGCCGCAGGGCTGACGATTTCCGACTCGGTTAGACGGTACAGACCCTACCCGCCTCAAGACCCCGGCCAACGCCAGGGTAGGGCGAGCCACGATAGGGCGAGGCTCCGCGCGGGCTGGATCGGTATCCGTTCCATGACAAAACCGATTATAGACCAGCAGTCGCCCAACTGTCAAGTCGAAGCGCAAGCCTGCCAGGGTCATTCAATTGTGGGTGGATTCTTCCGATAACTCCTTGTAGAGGCTACAAGGAAGGAGGTACCGGACGACGGGTGAGGCGCAGGGCAAGAGGTGGTGGGATGTCTTGGGCAGGGCGGACAGTTCGAGCGATTTCTGAGGTCCCGAGCGCCCTCATCGGACACACTGCGTCCGGGGATCGGGTATGATGTCCTGAGCATGGGAGTCCAGGCTGCGGGTGGAAAAAACCGCTCTGTTCAGGTGCTCGACTCCAACGCCGGTTGACGTAAGCTCTTTGACAAAAAGGTTTGGCGCATTGCGGACGGGTCGGAATGCGTGGCAAAAGCGGCCAAATCCGGCCAAAAAGGGCCAGAGGGGTGCCGGGAACGGCCCCAGTTTATCCTGTACACCCTGTACATCCTGTCAAGGTCGTTGTCCGGTAGGCGTCACTGTTCCGTCCCTTCGTCCTTGTCTTCGGCGGCCGACGCCTGGAGCCTGCGCATGGTATCCCTGGCCGAAACACCCCGCCGGCCCCCGTGGATAATGTGCTTCCGCAGGGCCTCGACAGCATCTTCAGGCCGGTTCAATTCGTTCGCGTAAACGAGGCCGAGATTGAAGTACGCCGGCGCGTAGGCATCATCCAGTGCGATCGCCTTCTGGTACAGCTCGGCCGCCTTTTCAGCGTCGCCGAGCTTCATCATGGCGATCCCGTAATTGTTCAGACACTTCTTGAGAAGCTCCCGGTCCTGTTCGGGCCCTGCTTCCAGCGCCTCCAGGGCCTGCCTGTAACGCTCGGCGGCGGTGTCGTAGCTCCCGGCCACCGCCTCGCAGAAGGCCAGTTGATAATACGTCTGTGGCGACTCCGAGCCAACCTGCAAAGCACTCAGGATCACCGCGTGCGCGGTGCTATACTTCTCGCGCTGGAACAGGACGGCCCCGAGCTGCTCGAGCCGTTCACGAGCCCTTGCCATGCTCAAACGCAGGTCCTCAGGGAGCGGGACCTGGCCGCCTTCGTCCCCACGGGCCTGCGCAAGTGCCGCTTCCAACTCTTTCACGCGCTGCCGTTGCCGGGTGAGTTCCTGCTTGAGCACTTCGGCTTCCTGCTGCACCTCCAGCCGCCCTTCCAGGGCCTCGCACTCCTTTTGCAGTCTCTCATTGTCTGCCTTCAGGGCCGCGAGCTGCTGGTAGGTCTCCTCGTTCCGGTTAACGAGCGACTCGTATTTCACCTGCCACTGCCCGGTTTCAGAAGGAAGCTGGACGACCTGCTCATCCGCCTCGCCACCGCACCCTGGCACAAGCCACAACACAAACAGCATCGCTGCGGACGCTGCGCCAGAAGCCAGAAATGATCTGTTCTTCATCTCTTCTTTTCGCCGAAGAAGGAAACGAGCACGCTGCGCACGAAACCACCGCGAAGGCCATGATACTCCCGGCCCTCAGAGCCTGCAAGCCGCTGCCGGGGACGCAGGGCCATTCAATTGTGGGTGGATTCTTCCGATAACTCCTTGTAGAGGCTACTCAAGCAAGGAGGTATGGGACGATGGGTGAGGCGCAGGGCGGACAGTTCGAGCGGTTTTTGAGGTCCCGAGCGCCCTCATCGGACACACTGCGTCCGGGCATCGGCTATAAT
>DAOVRD010000367.1 GCA_030628375.1 Planctomycetota bacterium | reverse complement strand
TTGAAGAGGCCAAATCCTCCTTCGTGGCCATAGTACTCGCTCTTGAGCATGGTGTGGGAATGGCAGTCCACGATCTGGAGTTGCTCCAGCTCCGCCAGCACCCGGTCACGAACCGCTGCCTGCTTCGCGTGTCTCACGGTCATCGTCGTCCCTTTGCAGATTCCAACTCACGGCGCCTCGGGGCGGTCCGAACCTCGGGCCTGCAGTATTGCTCCGGAGCGCGTGAGTACGCTACTTCGCAGACCCTCTGCCGAGAGGGCCGATGTACTCTTTCGCCACCACAACGTCGTCGAAGTAGACCGTGTTGACCGGGTTGATGGTGTCGTCCCTGGTCACGTAGAGCAACAACCAGAAGCTGTTCAGTTTGAGGTCGTCCGTGGTGCGCCAGTTGAAACCCCCGTAGTGCACCAGGAGCTCCCCGTCCACCCACGCTGCTAACTCACCGTCAAACGCCTCGGGAGCACTATTGGCCTTGAGCATGAACTCAAAGCAGTACCAGCGGTTGCGTTCAGGCCGCCAGGGCTTCTCGGGGGTGAAATGGGTGCCCCAGTGAGTGGTCATGTGATGCCAGTAGGTATACATGGACAGGTGGCACTTCCATTCCGTCTTGCTCTCACGGTGCACGTCCATGCACGAACTGAAGTGTTCGTCACCAGCTGGCGTGCCGCCAGCCTTGCCGACGGGATAAGGATGCGTTTCTTTGTCAGCGATGAGGTTCACAAAGTGGTGGATGGCACCGCAGTCCTTGTCGAACTTCACGTAGAAGCGGGCGAAAAGCTGATCCCAGCCGGGCAGGAGTGGTGTGAAGAGGTGGCACCCCGTGTCCTTCTCAAGCGTTGCCGTCATGGCCAGAGCTAACTTCCCCGAACTCCCTGGAGGCACGTCATTGAGAAAGGCCATGCCATCCGGATTCTTCACGCTTGTCCACTTCCCAGAGCCTTTGAGCATCTCGATGCCCCCGTGTTCGAAACCCTCAGCGAGCACGACAGCTGGGTCTGTCTCCAGGCCACTGTCGGCACGGTACTTGGCCGCCAGGCCGGTGTGACCTTCAGGCAGCGCGCCTTTTAGACGGTAGGGACCAGGTATGTCCTCAGCGACCGAGGCCCCGGATACTGCCAGGGCTACAGTGAACGCAGCTACAGCCAACCCCCCAGAGTTCATGGTCTCGTACCTCCTTGCTCAACGCCAGCGTCTTCACGCCAGCGGACGTTCCCCGGACAGACACCTGCACCAGCCCCCACGGCCGCGCCATTTACGCTTCACCTCGTCGACCGAGTATGTTAAGCTGGATCCCCGAGATCTCCCTGTGTGTATTCAGCACTTCTGGCGTTTCTGGGCATAGGTAATGAGCTACCACCCTCTCCTCAGTTACCCATACAAGTCGCCTGGGATCGCGCCATTCTCAGCTGTGCAACACGTGCCGCAACCGACCCGCCGGGCCAGAATACACTTCGGGTGCGGAGCAGGCGGCGTCTGTTGCCCCGTTTCCCAGGACTACGTGATAGTCCCAGCTCTTCGAGTCACCAACGAATCTGCCGACTTCGTGCTCCAAGGTCCGCATCCCACCCGGTCAATCCGAACTTCCACGGGATCACTCGTGAATCGCTGAGCTCGGTTGAGCTGGCGGAGCGCCGGCACCGGCCTTCAGCAGCTCGCCCATCACCTTCCCCAAGGGCTCTTCGGTGAAGATAACGACGCCTGTGGCCTCCGCCGAGCCCCCAGGGCGGAGCTCAGGGTAGAAGGGGTCGGCGTGCATGCAGGGGATGCGGGCGTTGGTGAGCATGCTCCGGCCCGGCGTCCAGGCCGTGACCACTTTCCGCTTCCCGTCCAGCGAGGTCACGGCGATGATGGCCGCGTCGATCCCCTCCTCAATGGTTCCGCCTGCACGTTCGACGAAGGCGCTCTTCGGCTGCGGGACACCCCGGACAGCCGCTCCTTTCACCTGGGCGCCGGCCGTGGCGGTTTCCACGTCAGCCAGGGCCACGACCTTGCCGTCCAGTATGACATAGGTGTGCTTGAAGTTCTCCTGCCACTGGGGGAAGCCGGTCAGCTTGCGGTACTGCAGGCAGTAGAGGGGTCGGGGAGCCGGCATCACCATGGTGCTTCCGTTGTCGATGCGCAGCGCCAGCTCGATCCGGTCGGTTCCGACAACCTTCGCCGTCCCTTTCACCCGTGCGCCGGAGATGGTGGTGCTCTCGACGTCAAGGGTCGCGCTGCGGCCGTCCTCGGCCGCCTGCCAGTGACCGGCAGGAACCTTGTCACTGTTGCGGAGGATGCCCAAGGCACCCTCGCTGATTTCCAGGTGCTCCGGCAAGTTGAACATGAGGGTGCCGCCGCCTTCCCAGGGTGCGGCCACCGTCAGGCCGTAGATGGGCGGCTCAGAATAAGGAAGAAGCCGTAGCTCCGCTGCCCAGACACAGGAGTTCACGGACCAGAGAATGGTCACAGCCGTCACCACCAACATGCCCTTCATACGCTTCTCTCTTTCCTTTCCCGAGTGTCGCTCACCCTCTCGTGGCCTCCCTCTGCGGCGCCGCGAGTGGCAAGCGTCCCCCGCACTATATGCGCGAGCCTGCCCAACTGCAACGCCAGACCGGGGAACGAGCCAAAGTCTCGAGTACGCTGTGGGCCTGCCTCTCAAAGACTACCGGTGCTCCTGCACCCCTCAGAGCTACCCTTGGCGCTTAGAGTCGGCCCCTTCATGAATAATGCGGGCTACGGTCAGGTTGGCACTCGCCTTCTGCCGCACTTCACGGCAGGCGGGCTCCGCTCTACGGCTGCTCAGGCGCGACTGGTTTCTCGATCACGGGACCTATGTAGCGGCGCGCGACCACTCGGTTATCCACGCAAACGCTGTACTCCTCCATGACCTGGTTGTACGCCTCATCGAGGATCTGGTTGATCAGCAGCTTGTCCCAGGTACGAAAGCGCAGACCGCCAATGGTCTTGACCAGTTGGCCGTTGATCCAGAACTTCATCTCGCCGTTCTTTTCGGCGGGGTCGTTGAGCTTCAACATGAACTCGTAGCAGTTCCATTGCCTGTAGTCGAGCTTGGGGCCGAACGTGATCCAGTCGCCCCACACCCCCTTCTGGTCGGGATGGTAGAAGTACACGCCCGTCTGGCCGGCGCCGGTCGGGCACACAATGGCAAAAAGCCTGTCTTTGCCGTCAACCCTCTGACCCGCGTTGCCCAGGGCCCACCAGTCCGGCTTGCCCGGTCCCACTCCGCCGAAGCCGGCCTGTTTCATGATGTCGTTGTCGGTGTGGATGCCTTCGGGGAACTTGGCGTACCAGCGATGGTAGAGCTGGGTCTCACCTTGTGCGAGATTGAAATGAGCGGCGCCTCCCTCGGTTCCCCGTTTCTGCATCATCCACACCGCACCGCGGCCGCGAAAGACCCGCGAAGGTTCCGTGGTATAGCTGTAGAGGTCCACCAGCTTGCCTTGCCACCCCTCTTTCCAGGTGTCGGGGTTGTCGTAGTCGCAAACCAGGATCACCGCCGGGTCCTTCGCGATGCCTACGTCGCCCGGGTAGAGCGAGGCAAGCCCGGCCTCTTCCGATCCAGATGCCGACGGCTTCGCCACCCCTTGGGCGCCAGCCCTTTGAGCCGGCCAACCCGAGAACACCAGCACAACAACTATCAGCAACGCCCTCCAGTTCTTCCCACGTGACATCGTTCGGTCTCCTTCCGGCACTCCTGGCGCCGACTGTGAGCCCTTC
>DAOVRD010000210.1 GCA_030628375.1 Planctomycetota bacterium | reverse complement strand
GTCCCCCTGTGGTCCACAAGCAAGGCGAGGCCGTTCCGAGACATGGGAGTTCGGACTCCGTCGCTGGGCGAGCTGGCGCGCGCCTGGAAGGTTCTGGCGGTGGGGACAGCCGCCTATGTTGCCGTTGCTGCTGCCACGTTCGTGGTTATGGACCTCTTGCGGTTCGAGTGGCGGTGGCAGGAGGTCGTAGACGTTGTGCGCACGGCGGAGTCCGTATGGGTCCTGGTCCTGGTCTGCCTTCTGGCGGTCGTCATCGCGCCGTTTGTGGAGGAGATGGTTTTCCGTTCGGTCCTCTATCTGCCTCTGCGCTCGCGGCTGGGCGTCGTTCCGGCGGCCCTGATCGTGAGCGCGGCCTTTGCAGCCGTTCACGGCTATGCGCGGGGCACGGCACAGCTTGCGGTGCTTTCTCTGATCTTCATCGCGTTGTTTGAGCGCACGGGTACGCTCTGGGCTCCCATTGTTGCGCACGGGCTGTACAACGGCCTGACCATTCTCGTTATCCGAACCATACTGCCGAGCGGGTGATTGCGGCCGGCGTTTACCGTGCAAATCGGCGCCCCGCACGTTACACTCTCCTCAAGACGTACCCTCCTGACCCGAAAAGGAAACTGCGGACTCATGGGCGGCATCACGGACGCTGTGGAACAACAGATGGACAGAATCCGGCGCGGCGCCGCCGATATCGTCCCGGAGGCCGAGCTGATTGACAAGATCGGTCGGTCCCTGAAGGAGGGCCGGCCGCTCCGGGTAAAGCTGGGCCTCGACCCCACCGCTCCCGACATCCACATCGGCTTCGCCGTGGCCCTGCGTAATCTGCGCACTTTTCAGGACATGGGCCACCACGCCGTGCTCATCATCGGCGACTATACGGCCACCGTCGGGGACCCCAGTGAGCAGAACGCGGCGCGTCCTCAGCTATCGCACGAAGAGGTCATGGAACACGCCCGCACCTACCTCGACCAGGTCGGCAAGATCGTAGACCTGGAGGAGACCGAGGTGGTGAAGAACGGCGACTGGTTCGGCAAGATGACGTTCGGTGAGCTGATCCGACTGGCGGCTAAGTTGACCGTGGCGCGGTGCATAGAGCGTGACGATTTCGCACAGAGAATGGCCGCCGGCAGGCCGGTCGGCCTGCACGAGCTGCTCTATCCGCTGATGCAGGCCTACGATTCCGTCATGGTCCGCAGCGACGTGGAGCTGGGCGGCACGGACCAGACGTTCAACATCCTGCTGGGCCGCGAGCTACAGCGACAGTTCGGCCAGGAGCCCCAGGTGGCCGTCACGAATCCCCTCCTGGAAGGACTGGACGGCCAGGAGAAGATGTCCAAGAGCAAGGGCAACTACATCGGCATCTGCGAGCCGCCGGAGACGATCTTCGGCAAGGCGATGAGCATCCCGGACGAGTTGATGGAGAGGTATTTCATCCTGGCGACCGCCCTGCCGGCGGACCGGATCGAAATGCTCCTTTCGCCGGCCGTCCATCCGCGCGATGCCAAGGCGGAGCTGGCGGCGGCTATCGTCTCGCGCTACTACGACGCCGAGGCCGCACAGCTGGCGCGGGAAGGGTTCGACAAGGTGTTCCGCGACCACGAACTTCCGGATAAGTTGCGCGAGGTGCGCATAGCGGCTGGCGAGCTTGAGGGCGGCAGAATATGGATAGTGAAGCTCCTGCGCCTGGCGCAGTGCGCCGCTTCCAACAGCGAGGCGAGGCGCCTGGTGGCCCAAGGAGGGGTCCGGCTGGGATCGGGTGCCGCTTCGCTTCGCGTCGTCACCGACGCGGAAGCCGACGTGGACGTGGCCGACGGAGCGATCCTCAAGGTGGGGAAGAGGCGTTTCTGCCGTCTGCTGACGGAGTGATCGGGCGCCGCTGGTGGCCGTTTGGGCCTGGTGCCCACCTCGGGCAAGTTGATAAACGGCCTGTCGTAGGGTACTATTAGTCGTTTTCGATTGCGCGAAGTCCTGTGTTGAACGGAGGTGACTTGCTTGGCTCTGACGCGGTGGGTTCGCAGACATAAACGTTACCTGCTGGCTGGCGTGGTGGCCATGCTGATGGTCTCCTGGGGCATTTTGGTGCCGCTGCGGAATCTGGCGTCCCGGGCTCAGGACTCGGTGGGCAAGATCCGCGGCGAATCGGTCGGGGGCGGCGCATTGCAGGAAGCCAGCAACACACTCAAGGTGGCCATGGAACTGGGCATGGCCGACCGGCGGGCCCTGGCGCTCCTGCAGTTTCGGGGCGCTCCGCCGCGCGCCGTGATGATGCTCGCGGGGCTGACTCAGGCGATGGCGAACTTCGTGTTCGAAGGGGGCCCGAGGATCACCCGGGACTCAGCGTGGCGGTTCCTGGTGTTGCTGCGAGAAGCCGAAGCGGCCGGGGTGGAGGTCACGACTCAGGAGACGCAAGAGATGGTCGCGTTCCTGCCCGTGCTGGCGGACAGGGGCGGTTTCAGCCGTGAGCGCTACAGGGCTTTCCTCAACGCATACGGGTACACCGACGCCGGGGTGATCCAGAGGGTCGGTCGGCTCGCGAAGGTGGCCAAGCTGGTCAGTCTGAGGTGCGAGACCGTCGGGACCACCGGCGGCGAGCTCTGGATGGCCTATGCCCACGAGTACGAGCGCGCGCGCGTCAGATACGTTGAAGTGGACAGCTCCCTGTTCGTGCCGCTGGTCGAGGCTCCCCAGGAAGAGGTCGAGGCGTTCTACAACGAGCACAAGGACGTCATGCCCGATGCCGATTCGAGTCGCATCGGCTATATGGCGCCCGAACGCCTGAAGGTGGAGTACGCGCTGGCTCCGGTGGAAGAGTTGGCCGGACAGGTCGAAGTCTCCGACGACGAGATCGCCGCCTATTATGCGGTGAATAAGTACGAGTTCGCTGAAGAGGAGCCGCCTGGCGGAAACAGCACCGAAGGCGAGCCGGAAAGCGACCCGCCGGAGCAGGAGGAGGAGGGCCCGGAAACGCCGCCTACCGGACCCCGTTACAAGAGTGTGGACGAGGTCCGGGAGGAGATCAGGGAGAAACTGGCGCAACGGAAGGCCAGGGCCAGGTCGCAGGAACTCGCCCAGCAGGCGCTTGACGACCTCGATGCGGTGGCCGATCAATACGCCAACGAGCCGCTGCCCCTGGCGCAGATGGCTCGACGGTACGGCCTGCGCTACCAGGTGGCAACGACGGCCGGTGGCCGGGAACTGCTCTCTCGGCAAGAACTGGAGGCCGCCATGCCCCTGGGAGGTGAGGTGGCTGAGTTCGCCTTCGGAGAGGTCTTGAGCCTCCATTATCCCCGGCTCTTCGAGTCCGCAGACCAGGCCCTGCTTTGCCAGGTGCTGGCCCGTCGGGGGCCCGAGCCTCAGTCGTTCGATGAGGTGCAACAGGAAGTGCGCCGGGACTACGTTCGTCAGGGGGCGCTGGAGCACGCGACCGCTCTTGCCGAGAAGTTGAGGGCCGAGATCGTCGCGAAAGGCTTCGAGGGGGCTGCGGAAGGGATGAACGGGCGGCTCAGGGCACTGCTGGGCCGCCAGGACTCCGGTGAAGGAGGGGCCGAGTCCCCCTCCGGGCCGCTCAGCGTTCGGGAGAGCGAGTTCTTCGGAAGGAGCGCCAGGAGCATCCCCGGTATGGCCGAACCGCATCCCGCTCTGGTCGAGAAATCCTTCGAGCTAGTGGGCGACCAGGTGGGCGTGGCTGTGGAAGGCCCGCCCGTATCCAGGTGCTATGTCATCCGGACGATCGAGCGTCAGCGCGCGCCGCGAGAGGAGTTCGCCGAGACAGGCGCCGTGTTCTCCATGTTCTACCTGGCGAGGAAACAGAACCAGGCGGCGGACGAGTGGATGAGGAGCCTGCTGCAAGGCGCCGCGCTCGTTCAGAAAGTCCCGGAGTAGGCCGACGATGCGTGTCGTCAACTGGCCAGGGGAGCGGGCGCGTGTTGTCGATCGCTCGGTCGTGACGCTGGGGGTATTTGACGGCGTGCACGTGGGACACCGGGCGCTGATCCGGCAGGTGGTCGCCGCCGCGCGCCGGCGGTCCTGTTCGTCGGTCGTCGTCACGTTCGACCGCCACCCTGCGGCTGTTCTGAGCGATCAAGTGCAGCCCGCCATCACCTCGTTGCAGCACCGCCTCCGCCTTTTCCGAAGCTTCCGGGTGGATCTCTGCGTTGTCGTGGCGTTCTCGCCCGAAGTGGCCAACATGCAGGCGGTGGAGTTCGCGCGCGTTGTGTTCGGCGGACTGCTTGGTGCGGAACTGCTCATCCTGGGGTTCGACTGCCGATTCGGACGGGGCAGGGTGGGCGGCGTCGAGCTTTGCAGAAAGTTGCGAGGCGAGCTGGGGTGGCAGGTGGACACGGTGACCCCCGTGGAAGTCAACGGCGAGCCCGTCAGCAGCACCGCCGTACGCAAGGCAGTCCTGGACGGACGGCTGGAACTGGCAGAGAGGCTGCTTGGCAGGTCGTTCTCTTTGTACGGAACGGTCATCCCCGGCAGCGGGCGCGGCGCCGCCATTGGTTACCCTACGGCCAATCTGGACCTCCACAATGAGACGCTTCCTCCCGACGGTGTCTACGCAAGCTGGGCCTTCGCGGATGGCCAACCGCTGCCGGCCGTGACCAGCGTTGGCCGGCGGCCTACGTTTCACCATGAGTCGGACGCGCCCAGGGTGGTGGAAGTGTGTCTGCTTGAGGGGGGAAGGGCCCTCTATGGTCATGACATCGAGGTGCAGTTCGTCAGGTTCCTCCGGGGGCAACGGAGGTTCGCGAACGCGAAGGAACTGCAGGCGCAGATAGCGCGTGACGTCGTCGCTGCGCGGGCAATCCTGACAGAACCGCCGCCGGGCCCCCGAGGACAGTGACGGCCGGTCAGCGCCGCCTCCTCGGTGTCTACTGGCCGGTCGTCGGGGACGCGTCGAGCGGCAGCGGGCGCTTCGCGGGGATCTGGTAGACGTCGCCTTCCGGATGGATCTCCTGCCAGGCGAACCACAGCATCACGGGGGCGTCCAGCAGCTTTCCTTCTGCCGTGGCGTAGCCCGTGTAGGGGGACGTAACGTGGACTTCCACCGTTGTCCCGCCGACCGAATCGGCCAGAGTTCCGAAGCCCTGTCCGGACAGCTCGGCCACCGGGTACGCTCGGGCCTGTCCCCCAAGAGCGACCCCAACGATGAATGCCTTGGGCGCCAGCGGGCTGGACTCGGGGTTGAAGTGCTTGAGCCTGTACGGGACCAGGGGGCTCTGGAGGTAGAGATCGAGAATGTCCGGGGCCGGCCCGCCCGTGATCTCTCCGACCCCGACGGCCTCAAGCTCTGCTGCCAGCACCGGAGTATCTGCGTGTGCGGGCTGCCAGTCCCCCCACCGCCAGACCGCGACCGGGATCAGATCCGCCGCTTGCCCGGTGGCCGGACCCGTGAGCGCCCGCCCGCTGAAGGGATCCCACAAGGAACCGCTTTCGGCGTCGTAGTAAACGTCACTGCCGTAGTACATCAGGCCGGCGTCGCGCCATTGGACATCGCGGTCGGCAAGATGCGCCACCAGGCATCGCGCTACCTGCGTGAAGCGGCTCCAGCACACGTAAACGGGCACCTGGCCCACGCGGTCGCATATCCCCGCATAGTTCAGCAGCGTCCTGACGGGATAGGCACGCGTCTCCCCGCCGTAGGAAAGGACCACGACACGGTCGTCCGGGGCCAGGGCTTGGATGGTCCTGGCCGGTTGGAAGCGCGGCTCCGGCAGGTCGCCGACCACCAGGTTAGGCCCCAGGTCGGCCCGACGGCCTGGAAGCGCAACGAGGGCATCCATATCCAGTGCCGGATCGCGCTGTGTCACGTCGAACAAGCGGGGGAGCCGGTACTGCACTCCTGCGGTCCGGAGGGCCGGTGCAGCCCAGATCATCTCAGCCTCTGTGCCGATCACGCGGCGGACAACCACGGGAGCTGGGCGCGTCCTGGGCGCCCGTCCGGGGGAGGGCCCAGCGGGAGGAGCCAGAGCCGGCGGCCCCAGCGCCTCTATCTCTGGCGGGGTCTTGGCTTTCCACAGCATCGCCAGGGCCCACGCGGCAATGACGCCGCCAACGATGATCACCAGCAGCCAGATATTGCGGCGATAGTCCGTTGGGACCGGTTCCTGCGGCGTTCCGGATGCTTCACCTGCTTCCGGCTCGGCGGGCGTCAGGTCATCCTTCGGCTCGGCGTCGGTTTCGCTTTCGCTCATTGGTCCTATCTCTTTCGAGGGGGGCAGTGGCGCGTCAAACGCGAAACGAGGCAACGGGTCGTATTCTACCAAATCGGCCGGAAGGCTGCACTGGAAATGGGTACTGTAGTGTGCAGTCGGTGCGAGGGGAAATGGAGTTTCATTTGACGCGGCCATGACTAGGTGTTAAATTCGCGGCCTTCGTCGCCTCACGCGGCACCGCTTTACCATTCTTCAGGGTCTGGATCGGCGTTCCCGGTCTTACAACAACAGAAAGGGCATCGCGGTGGTAGCTCACACAGTCTATGAGAACACGGCACAGAGGGTGGGGATATTCGTGGACGTTCAGAACATGTTCTATTCGGCGAAGACTCTCCACCAGTCCAAGATTGATTACCGGAAGCTGCTGGAGGGGATTCTGCGGGGCCGGCAGCTTGTTCGTGCGATCGCATACGTCGTGCAGAAAGCGGATGTGGACCAGAGCAGCTTCCTGGAGGCCCTGCGTCGAAGCGGTTACGAGGTGAAAGAGAAGGAACTGACCATCCGCGAAGACGGAACAAGCAAGGGCGATTGGAAGGTGGAGATAGCTCTGGACGCCACCGCCCTGGAAGCGAGGATGGACTGTATGGTTCTGGTCAGTGGCGACGGTGATTTCGTGCCGCTTGTCCAGGTGCTGAATACGCGAGGCTGCCGCACCGAAGTCGTCTCCTTCGAGCGGAGCACTTCCAACAACTTGATGCGAGTCTGCCACCAGTTCATCACAATCGACCAGGATGTGCTGTTCAAGGAGGAGAAGTTCGTCAGGCAGCAGCGCGAGCGGCGCTCCGTCAGCGCCAGCCAGCGAGAGGGTGCTTCGCCTCAATCCCCGGGCTCTTATCCTTGGGAGGCCGAGTAGGACGTATCTGCTCGGCCGGTGGCGTGCTTTTGGTGATCGCCGCGGGGTGCGGGCGGGCAGTGCTGGCCCTGTGCACTTCTGCGGCTCGCGCGCAAGCGCCAGTGACGGCCCATTGAGCGGCCAGTTGCTGTGGGGGCAGGGCCATTCAATTGTGGGTGGATTCTTCCGATAACTCCTCGTAGAGGCTACTCAAGCAAGGAGGTATCGGACGATGGGTGAGGGGCAGGGCGGAAAGTTCGAGCGATTTTTGCGGTCCCGAGCCCCCTTATCGGATACATGCCGTCCAGGTTTCGCCTATAATGGCGGAAAATGGGGAAAATGGGGACTGGCATCCCGGAGGGTGCCTGTATCCCATTTTCCAGCGTCATGGCCAAAAACGGGACAGGCATAAGACGACGTG
>DAOVRD010000271.1 GCA_030628375.1 Planctomycetota bacterium | reverse complement strand
TGCGGCGGGCTCCGGCTCGGCGGCTTCAGCGGGCGCCGGCACGGGGGCCTCGGCCTCATCCTGCCCGCCGGCCTCGGCGACCTTCTCGGCGGCTGCCTCCCAGGCCTTCTTGACGGCATCCCCGGCTTTTTCCGCCGTTTGGGCTAGAAGTGCCGACTCCTCCGATTCGGCCGCAGGCGCCGGTGCGGCGGATTCCTGGCCGAACAGGATCGCCTCGGCCTTGGCCCGCAAGGAGGGAGAGATCACCAGCGTGAGAGTAACGGCGACTACGGCTACCATCAAGACAATCAGTGCGCGCATGGCGCCCCCCTCGTTGCCTGTCACTTGGTCAGGATCGGAGGCAGATGGTGGAAGATGTCCAGGAAGATGTCCGTCAGGGTTTCGTGGTCTTCCGCGTAGTAATAGGCGGCATGGGTTCTTTTGGCTATGAGGGGCATCAGGTCCTGATCGGCGCCCGCTCCGAAGGACACCGTGTAGATCCTGACGCCCTTATCCCTGGCGCGCCGCGTCTCGGCCTCGATGGCATCCACCACCGTCTGGTATATGCGGCACTGGACCCACTCGCCGAAGAACTCGACGTTTATCTTGGACCCTGGGTTGCCGTAGTTCGTGCCATGCACCATGTTGGCCATACCGTCCGTAAGGAGGACGATTATCTTCTGCCCGAACCCGCTGGCCCGGCCCGAAAGAAGGAGTTCGTCGTTTGCGGTTTCCATGCCGTCAGGTGTGGCCGTGGCGTGCCGGGGGTCGTACTCCACGACCTTGTCTTTCAAGCTTTGCCAGTCCCAGGTGAGTTCGTGGTCCAGCGTGCTGTACTGGCCGTAGCTTACGAGGCCCGCCCGGTCCCGTTCCGCATTGAGCAGGTCAACGAAGGCGGTCATAGCGTCCTGGCTGGCCCCAATCGGTTGAACGCTGTCGTTGGCCATCGCATAATCGCAGGAACCGATCGGGCCGTAACTCTGAGAGTGCCAGGAGAGGTAGTCGGGGCCGTAGTAGGAGTAGATCGTGACGTACGAGGGCGCGTAGAGCCACCCCGATTGCACGTTGTTCGGGAGATCCTTGGAGCAGTAGCGGAAATAGATGCCGCCATAGAGCCGGGACTGGATGTGGTCGGGCAAGAATGCCGTTGCGAAGTCGCCGGTGGCATCGTGCTTGGCGTAGAACCACGCCGTATACCAGTTGTCGGTGTATATGTACCTGGGCATCCAGTACCAGCCGCTGGGGCTCTTGGCCATGCTGCCGTCGGCGTTGGGCTCGTAGCGGTGGTCAATGTTGGTGGTGTCGTAGCACATCGAGCCGGACCTGTCCATGGTGAACATGACGTAGCGGCGGGGTTTGGTGCCCACTGCGCGCACCGTCTGGCTCGTGGCCTGTATGCCGAACAGCGACGCGAAGAACAGGTCAATGGCGCCATCGGGGGCATCGTGCGTGCGGCGCCCCTGCACCATGACGCTGTCAATGATCTCGGAGCCGGTGAAATCCCACTCGGGCTTGAAAGACCGGGTTGCCTCGACGTAGCAGCCGAAGGCGATATCTATGTCAGGCTGGAGGGTCAGCGGTTCGCCGGCCACCGTGTTCGCTTCGGCCAGCGCCTTGGCCTCAGCGGTTGCCGCCTGCCTCTCGGCCTCCTGGAGGGATCCGAACGCCAGAAGCTGACTGGTGCCCGCCAGCGCCGCTGCGTCCACGGCGTTCTGCAGCTCTGCCTGCGCCGTGACTATCCGGCCCACGTCCACGGCGAGCATGCACACCATGACCAGCGTGATGACCACCATGGCGAACAGAATGAAGATCTGGCCCTTCCTTCTGCTGTCAGCCAAAAGGCGGCCTCTCTTGGGGTTCTCGCTTCGCATCCTTGTCTCTCTCTGACCGGGGAACAAAGACGCACTGCCTCAGACGATGTCCCCGGGTCCGCTGTGTGGCTTCCTAGGCCTCTTGAGGCATGTTGCGTCGCTCTTCGGCCAGCGCCCGCCCTTCGGCTTCCCACCAGGCCAGCACCTTTTCCAGCAGTTCCTGACGCTCGTGCACCGTGAGTTCACTGACATCCTTTTCCAGGCCTGATGGGGCCGCTGCACGAGATGGGTTTTTCGGCTCCTGTCCCTCGGGCAACGTGTCCGCCCCTTGGGCCTCCGGACCCACGTCGGGCGGAGGCGGTTCCGCCAGCTTCTCTTCTTCCTCTACGAGCGGCTCGCCGTAGCGGGTCGCCTCTATGATGGTCTGAATGATCGCGCATGCCAGTTCGTCGTTCTCAGTTCTCTTGGCCAGGTCGGCCAGCAGTTCCAGCGACTCCTCGCAGAAGGCCTCGCGCAGGAAGGCTATGACACTGTCATGGAACTGGACCTCGGCGTTCTCCAGGAAGCGGGCCGCCTCGTACAGGGCGGTTTCGTCGCCGCAACGCCAGGCTGCCTTGGCTCCCTCGAACTGGAAGGCGGGAGCCTTGAACTGCTGTCGCACCAGGTTGATGGTTGCCAGATACTCGACGTCCCCGGACAGCCCCAGGCCCATTATGGCGATGAGCAGCATCTGCTCCTTCGCTTGCTTGGGGGGCCTGAGCAGGAAGCCATTCAGCGCACGGAGGGACGTGCGGTCCCGCACGGCCGCCATGCACGACAGCACCTCCAGGTACTCCTCGGTGGTGGTGCAGGAGTCCAGGAGACCTGGCAGGTAGCGCCCCAGACTGCGGCGATGGAGCTTGCGTGTCAGATAGAGCAGCACGCTTCGTCGCGCGCCCGCCGGCCGTTGTGCCAGTCCCGAGTCCACCACCAGGTGGGTGGCGTACCGATTCTGCCGCATCCACTGCACGTCTGCATCTTTCTCGGGCGCCTCGCGCAGTTGCTGTTCCTTCGGCCAGCGGCGCACCAGTTTGTCCAGTCGGGCGCTTGCCTCTTCCAGCAGCTTGGATCTGTCCCCCGACCTCCACGTCCAGGCCATCCTCAGCGCGCCATCCTGCGCAGAGGCTGCACCTGCGGCGAATGCCAGCAAGCAGACCAACGCCATGGTTGTTCTCATGCGCCTTCAAGCCTCGTGATGATCGTCGTTGGCGATGCGAATTGCCACACCTTCGGGTGTGGGTGGTCGGGGGCAAACGACGTGCCGCAGCCCCGATGCGACAAACAAGACGGCTCTCCGAGGACGCCGGCCTTTGCGACGGCGCTCTTGGGCTCTCAGACAGCACATCCGGCACCGGATCAGTCTGTCTGGACTACCAGCGCCGTTTCGGTGCGCTCAACGCCACCAGCCGCCTGTATGCGGTTTACCACGGTGCCGGCAAGCTCTTCCAGGCTGTCCGCTTCTACCTGGCAAATCATGTCGTATAGGCCGGTCACGGCGTGCGCTGAGGTAACACCACCGATCTCCCTGACGGCTCTGACTGCGCTGAGGGCCTTGCCCGAAGCGGTCTGGACCAGCACGTAAGCATGCGTCTTCGCCATCACCTCATCCCCTCCATAGAGAAACACAACTGAATCGCCATATGGGCCGTGCCGGCATGCCCTTGATCCTGTTTACACCTCCGGAGGGGATTTGTCAAGGCTTGGATCCGGCGTCAAGGTCGGTCGGGCGCGTCCTGGCTCGGGCCGCCTCAATCGAGGGGCCTTAAGGGGGCCTATTTCCCGTTCTTGGGGCGCTTCGCTTGCCGGCTCGCCTTGTGCTGTTTCTCCACGATGTTCTGGAGTTTCTCGAGCCAGCCGGTCTTCTTGGGGGTCTGGGGCGCCGGCACGCGTCGCCTGATCTTGGGAACCTGCTCGGCAACGGGCGCCAGGTCGGTCTTTGCAGCTTTCTTCTCGATGAGCCACCGTTCCAATGCCCCGATCCCCATGCTGGCCGTGAAGTAGAGACAGAGGCCGCTGGGCATCCGATAGAATATGAACCCAAGCATCACGGGCATGAACTTCATTATCTTCTGTTGCTGACGAGCCTGCTCGGTGGCGGGCTTCGGCGTGAAACGTTGATTCACCAGCATCACGATTATGACCAGGATGGGCAGAACGTTGAGATCGTTGCCCAGGAAGGTCCCCAGCAAAGGTATATCGAAGGGGAAATGGTAAAGGGCGTCGGGTTGGCTCAGGTCCTGTATCCAGAGGACGAACCCGGCGTGGCGCAGTTCGATCGCGGCTCTCAGGGTGCCGAAAAGCGCAAACAGGACCGGCAACTGGAGAAACATCGGCCAGCATCCGCTCAGAGGAGACACGCCGTGCTTCCGGAACAACTCCATCTGCGCCTGGGTGGCTTTCTGCTTGTCATCCCCGTGCTTCTTTTGCAGTTCCGCTATGTGCGGCTGGAGCCTCTGCATCTTGGTCATGCTCATTTGGCTCTTCCGCGTCAAGGGGTGCAGGACCAGGCGGATGATGGCCGTCAGCAGCAGGATGGCCACACCGTAGTTGGGCAGCACGGAATGGATGCCGTTCAGCAGGGACAGCGCAAGTCGGCTGAGCGTGGGAAACCATCCGAATTCCACCAGGGAAGACATACCCTCGCCGTAGCTCGCCAGCAGCTTGTCTTCCTTGGGTGCCGCGATGAGCTTGTAGTGTTGGACGAGCGTCCCGCCGGGCTCAAGCTTGACCGGCGTGGTGTTGATGACGACCGCTGCGTTCTGGTTGGCCAGCGCGGGCCGGTCCGAGTCTCTCCTGATCGTTCGCGTACTCCACCGCCCCCGGGCTTGCAGGATGTCCGTCTCGGTGACGGATCTCGATAGGGTAGTCTCGACCCAATCCCGATCGTCGGGCACCAGGACGGCCATGAAGTAATGGTTGACCACACCGGCCCAGGCGATGTCGGCGGAGCTATTCGCCTGCGGCCCTTTCTTGCTCAACGTTTTTGGGCTGACTTTCGTGACCTTATAATCGTCGGGGCCCTTCATGACGCCGACGCGAGTGCCCAGGTACATCGTCTGCAAGGACTCCCGCTCTATGCCCGCGGCTGCCCGCAGGGCGCACGAAAGCTCGTAGGATTCCTGACATACGTTCTGGAACTCCAGGGTCACGTCATAGTGGTAGCTTCCCGGAGAAATGGTCACGGTCTTTTTGATCTTGACCATGCGGCCGTGTTCGTCTCCCACGCGCGTCTCGAAAACCAGCTTCTGGTCGTCCGCTTTCACCTCGTAGATGACGTCTGCGGTGGTCCTGTCAATGGCGGCACGACCGTTGAAGGTGACCTTCTCGATGGTGTCGCTGTAGAGGCCATTCTGGAAATCCTGCAGGAGGACCAGAGGCGGGCGTTCGTTCTCCACCTTGTAGGGCGCTTTGTAGCGTTCGTCCAGCAAGGTGAGCCGCTGCAGGGATGCTCCCCTGTTGGTCCACTCGGTCCGGATGAGTTCGTTGGCGAGGACAATGCCGGGCACAAGTTCAGGCTGTTCCTGCGGCGGCTCGACCGGGACGGGTTGGGCAATCTCTTCCGCCTCGCCCGGAGCGGCAGGCGGAGGCTGCTGGGCCCGTGCCGCGACCGCCCGTTCCGGCCGGCTGGCCACCGGCCGGCCCCGGAACAGCAGAAAACTGGTCACCCACCACGCCGCCAGGATGACGGAACTGATGATCAGGAATTGTACGAATGTCTTCTTGTCCATGAGGCGGCTGTCAGTCGCTGTTTGCTGGTGGTATCCTCGTGCGGGTCACCCGGATTGACCGGAAGGCCCGGGCCCTGCAGCAAGGCT
>DAOVRD010000340.1 GCA_030628375.1 Planctomycetota bacterium | reverse complement strand
GCGATCTCCCAATCATTTCTGCAGAGAGGCGGAGTCGCACGCCCGGCATTCATATCAGCGCCGCCGTCCAGCAGGAGTCCCACGACCTCAGCGTGCCCCTCGCCCGCCGCTACGTGCAGGGCAGTGGAGTTGCTGGCGGTCCGGGAATTGACATCGGCGCCGTTCTTCAGAAGAAGTCCCACGAGTTCTCCATGCCCTTGCTCGACCGCGCAGCGCAGCGCCGTCCGGCCAAGCCAGTCTCCGGCGTTGACCAACCGCCCCAGAGGGACCTTCCGGTCGAACTTTCAGGTGATAGCGTACTGCGAGACGCGCTCCTTGAGTGGCAGGTCCTCCAGCTTCGGCGTCCCGGGGGCGTCGTCACTGGTGTAGATAATCCGGGCGACCGCTGGGGGCGCTTTTGCCCCGGGTTCAGCCCCTTCGGCCTTGTCCCGTGCCCCGACGACGCGACAGCCGACTGCCGTCATCAACGCGACCGCGGCAGCCACAATTGCCACCACTCTGATCCTAGTCCTCATGACCCGCTTCTTTCATTACTACCTCTCCCTGTTTAGCGAGCACCACTTGCCCGGCAATCTTGATCATCAGCAAAGAAGCGTCTGTTCTTGTCGCCGCCAGGCCACAGTCACTTGACACCTTCCGTGGTGGTTGAGCTATCTGCAGCGGCGTTTCAGAATTCGTGTAGTCTCAGGTGTCCGAAGCGTCCAAGGGTCTGTGCGCGCCAGGCCAGTGCCGTCCCTACCCGCTCAGCGTCGATGGGGTTGTGATCGTCGGTAATCAACAGGCCGCGGCTCGGTCGAAGAGTGAGTCGGCGGCGCGTGAGTTCATAGGTGAGCGGGTCCACGCCCCCATCGGGACCTGAGGAGGTGCTATGCCACCGTGGCAGGGGTTCGGTAGCCCCGCAAAAGGCGAAGAAGTAGATTACCTGCACCGTCTGGCGGTCGTCGGTTGAGCAGAAGGCCGCTACACGCTCGCTCCCGAAGACCTCCACCAGAGTCCGCGCCAATGAGTCGGTTACCACGTCGCCAACCGGTCGGCCGATGTAGTTGATCGCCAGTATCCCATCGTGGGTCAGGTGTTTGCGAACGGCGAGGAACATCTCACGCGTAATCAGATGAAAAGGGATCGCGTCTGAGCTATAGGCGTCCAGGACGATGAAATCATAGCGCTCGCTGGAAGATTCGAGAAACCGCCGACCATCGTCGATGATTGCACGACCCGCATACGGTTCACGGCCCTCCGGGACATCGACCGCTCCGCCGTGCCCGCCCACCGGCTCACCCCGGCGAGGAAACCGCGAGAGGTCCACCGCGTACTCCCGTCCGCCAGAACGGTAAATCCGCCCACGATAGCCGAAATAGGCCTTGGCAATTTCAGCGAGCTTCACGTCAGTCTCAACGGCCGTCAGCTCTATGGGATAAGGCTCCATTGCGCGGGCAAACATTCCGCCGGCAAGTCCTATGAGCAGACACTTCCGCCGCACGTCGGGATCACCGTGGTAATAGGGCAACAGTTCCAGGTAGTAACTGTCGCTGCGCAGCAGGGATCCCCGGTCGGCCACACCGATGTCCAGGGGCATGCCCGTCTGCATGACTCCGCCGACAAAAAGCATGCGGTAGGGTCTCTGGCCGGGCGCCTCGTACCGTACCACGGCGATGCGCCCGTAAGGGCTCTCGGTGCGGTAGAGGACCATCTCGCTTGCCGGCGGTCCCCCGCGGGCAATCACCCAGGACAGTCCAACCAGCAGTACCGCCGGTGATGTCCGCAGCCCCAGGCTGACGACAAGCCCACATGCAGCAACCAGCACCAGAGCCCCGGCGTTGATGGCCAGTGACCATCGCGTGCCGACCTGCGGTATCAGATAGAAACTTGTCAGCAGCGTCCCGGCCACGCTACCAACTGTGGACACGGCAAAGACCGAGCCGGCGGCTGCTCCCACATGCTTGATGCTGCGGGCCCGAAGTCGCACCACGTACGGACTTGCCAAACCCAGCAGCGTAAGTGGGGCTGTGAAGATGGCGAACGCAGACATCAGGGCTCCAGCACGAAGCCCAAACTTGTCGAAGCAGGGCTCCAAGATCACCTGTGTCGCAGGGATGGCCAACGCCGCCAGGCCGGCCAGCAGAACCAGGCTGTACAACACCCAAGCGTGGGGCCAGCGGTCGGCGATCACTCCACCCACAGCGTAGCCGAGCGCAAGAGACACCAGAGTCACTGTCAGCAGCGAGCCCCACACGAACAGGCTCGCCCCGTAGAACGTACCGATCACGCGGGTCCCGAGGATCTCCAGACCCATCACGACGGCCCCCGTAACAGTCACCAACACCAATGGATAGCGAGCGCGCAGCCGGTTCATTTCGCCAGGAGCTCCTTCCTTCGGATGTGGATTACTCTGTCAGGCTCTTCTCAGTCCTCGAAGCCGACTCGGGCTCGAGCATCTTGATCGATAGCCTGGCCACGCCACCCCAGACCTTCAGCCACAGGACACCCGTGCCCTCGCTGCACAGCACCTTCGGCTCGAAAACGCCTTTGACAAAGGCAACTCGCTTGCCGCCACCATTCGTTCTGAGCAGATAGTTGGATTTTTCTTCAAAGGCGTAACGGGCTGGGGCGGCCTTCGGCATCTCTTTCTTTGAGGCAACCGACCACGTCTTTCCATCCTGGCGGATCACCTCCCCGACGGGAAGTCTCGGCAGGTCGGTCAGGCAGACGGGCAGTACAGTCTCGGCCGGCGCGGTTTCCACATAGACCTTTCCAGCCTCTGCGGCGATACGCTCGACCCTCCGCCCGGGGGCTACCCCGATCAGTTCGAGCCGTCCTGTCCGCCGGTCATATCGACTGACAGTGCCGGCGTCACTGCCGAACCAGACTGCCTCGGGTGTCACTGCCCCCGTCGTTAGCTGCCAATAGGTACGGAACCTCTCGGTTACCACCGGCTCGAAGCGGCCGGATGACGACGAGCAGGCATACACACCTCCCTCGTGGACGACCCAGACCGCCTCACCCCGGCGCAGCAGGCCGAGCACCCCCGGCTGTCCCTCACCCCGCACAATCCGCTTTCCGTGAGTGGCCGTCAGACACAGCAGGTCCGGCTGGTCGCCAGCCAGACCCAGCTCCGCGGTGCGCTGGTCAAGGAGACTGCTCCACCGGCCATCTGTCTGCCGGGCAATGCAGCCTACCGTCGGGTAGAAGCCGGCGTAGTAGGTCTCCGGGAAGTTTTCGAGGACTCCCCAGAGCTGA
Source organism: Planctomycetota bacterium (assembly GCA_030628375.1). GTDB lineage: Bacteria > Planctomycetota > Brocadiia > SM23-32 > SM23-32 > DAOVRD01. The sequence goes on along the minus strand of DAOVRD010000340.1, from coordinate 990 downwards.
TCTTTGCCGGCCAGCAATTGTGCTATCCGTTGCGGACGGATTCTGTCTCGACGGTAATTCTTGTGCTGACCCATTACCCAGCGGAACTCGTTCTTGTCAACCTGGAGTTTGACCAACTGCCAGTCAGCCACCCCATGTTTGACGGCCACTGCAAGCCCGCTGAGGTGGGGCACGTAGCGTTTGGTTGAGGCCATCCCAGGATGAAGACTGCGGTTCTCTATGCGGTCGTACAGGCGCACGGCGAGGAAGACATCGTCGCCCTCGGTGGTAATGGCGGTGGCAAACGAAATGTCGCTGTCGTCAATGGTGTTGACCGCGGACCAGGATTCCTTGCGGCGATCAAAGCAGGAAATCCCTCCGCCGACGAACCGCTTGCGGTCCTTGTCAAAATCGGGCTCACTGATGAGATAGATGCCGCCGGTGCCGGCCGTCAGGCCCACCGGCCGGCCACCCGACAGACCGTCCTTGACCTCGAATCGCTTCGCCTGGGTCGTCCTCGAATCATACATCAGCACGCCCGTGGTCAGCATCACGCACAGGCGCGGTCCGTCACTGACTATCTGCCAGGCGTCCTTGGCCAGCTCTCGCCACCCAGTGTCCCGCTTGTAGCAGGACAGAGTGTTGCCCGCCAGAACGTAAAACTCGTTGTTCCCGACGATAGCCGCCCGCAGCAATGACTTGTAGTGTTTGGGCCACTGGAACTCCCAGAAACCACGCTTGACGAGACGGGCGACGTGTTTCTGACCGGGATAACGGCCTATTGATCGGAAACGCCCCGCTGACTTTTCCCACTCATACGCCTGCTCGTCGGTTACCAGCAGTGTACCCGCAGGCCCGGCAGCCACTCGTGCCAGAGTGAACCTCGGCTCTTCCAGCCGCCGGACCTTGTTGTTTCTCATGTCCACCCGCGCCAGGCCGCCGCGAGTAACCACCCACAGCACCTCCGCGTCGATCGCGAGTTGGTGGATTTGGGCGTCGGGCAGCCCGTCG
>DAOVRD010000319.1 GCA_030628375.1 Planctomycetota bacterium | reverse complement strand
TCGCTCCGGCGGCCATCGCCGTTCCCCCGAAGGCGATCCAAATCGCGATCGTCAGCCACTGCGCCGCTGCGTTCATGTCTGCGCTTTCCCCACGTGCTGCGCCAGGAATGTCATGATCTGGCAGTAGGTGGCCGCGACCGAAGCCTGGTCGAGCCCCAGGCTGCAATGCCCGCCGCCCTCAATGGTAATGAACTCGTGCTCCACGCCGGCTCGGGCCAGCTCGGCGGCCATCATCACGGACTGCTCATAGGGCACGTCCGTGTCCCGGTCGCCGTGGATCAGCATGGTCGGCGGATACTCGCGTGTGACGTTTCGCACCGGACAGAACCGCTCAAACCATTCCGGCTCAGCATCCGGGTCATGGCCGCCCACTTCCCTGGGCCAGAGCCCCTGCTGCCGGCAGTAGAGATAGAAGGTGCCGCGTGGGTTGTCCCAGTCGCGACTGCCTACTGTCTCCCGCTCGCCCACTGCCGCACGCGCCGCCTCCTGGGACACCAGGGCCTGCTTGCGGTAGAAGGGATCGGGACGGCTGTACCACTCCCCCACTGTGTCGCCGTAGCCCGCAACCGCAACCAGTGCGCGGGGACGGGGCTCGAGGCAGAAGCCGGCCATCAGCGTCAGGTAGCCGCCCGCAGAGGGACCCATGGCCGCGACACGGTCCGCGTCTGCCTGAAACAGCTCAGGCCCCGCCGTCCGCACCCATTCATAGGCGTCTTGAACGTCCTCGACGATCCCTTCGAGCTTGGTCTCGGGGGCGAGGCGATAATCAATGGAGACGACGATGTAGCCCGCGCCGACGAAGAGCGCCACTTCATGGGGCAGGACGTTCTCCCGGCGTCCCGCAATCAGGGCCCCGCCGTGCATCCACAGTATGGCCGGGCGCGCCGGCCCCTCTGCCGGCGCGTAGACGTCCGCTCGAAGCTCGCATTCTTTCGTCGTCTTGTAGACGAAAGTCCTCTTGATGGTGCTCATCCAACGCTCCAACTCCTGAGAAGCGTCCTTCTGCGAATCCGCGCGCCCACTGCGCGCCTCGCAACAGCATGCTCCACATGACGGGGACCTTGAAGGACTTATGCCATCCCGCTTAGTCTTCGCGCTGCCACCTGCGGACCGTCTCCTCGGCGGTGCCGATCTCCTGCCAGAAGGACACGGCCTTCGCGCGCAGGTCGGCCATCACGTCGGGGTGATCGGCGGCCAAGTTCCGCTGCTGGTGCGGGTCCTTCTCCAGATCGAAGAGCAGGTCCTCGCTCTCCTCACGCGCCGCCTGTTCCTTGGCCAGGCCGTCCACGGCCTTGTCTATGACACCTTCTCCCTCCTGCGGCGCGGACCACAGGATACCGGACCATTTGCCGCAGGTGACGGTGGCGGGAACCGGCTGGCCCCCCATGTAGGGACTGGCCACGGCGAAGTCCCTGTGTTCGTCGGCGCCCTCACGGAGCACCCCGGCGAAGGACCGCCCGTGCACGGTTTCGGGCGGTTCGATGTCCGCCAGGTCGAGGATGGTGGGCATGAAGTCCATCGGCTGCACGACGGCCTTCTTGACGCCCGGCCCACATCCCGGGGTGTGCGTGATGAGCGGTATGTGGGCGATCTCCTCGTAGAGCGGGATGTAGAGGAAACTGCCGGGCGCGATCAGGCTCTTGCCGATGATGTCGTGCTCGCCGTGCAGGAAGCCGTGATCGGTGGTGAACAGGACCATCGTGTTGTCGAAAAGGCCCAGGTCCTCTATCTTCTCCAGAAGCCGCCCGACCCACCGGTCCACCAGCGTGACCTCGGCCGCGTAGAGCGCCCGGGCGTGCTTCAGCTCCCGCTCGGTCAGGAAGTCCGTCCGCGCGTAGAGCGGATAGTCCACCACTTCGCCTTCGTAGCCGGGATCGTACATGTCTATGTACCACCGGGGCGCATCCCACGGCTCATGCGGGTCGAACGTGTCCACGTAGAGGAAGAAGTTCTCGCGCCGGTAGCTCTTCTCGAGCCACTTGCAGGCCTCGGTCATGGTGCGCGCAACGAAAGTGTCCGACTCATACTGCCACCAGGCGACGTTGCGGCGATGGTGCCGGCGCATGCCCTCGGCGTTGCGGATCTTCTCGGGCGCGCAGGGGTCCTCGGGCGCCTCGGGGTAGGTCCTCCAGCGGTCCGACTCCTGCCCCCGTATCCATTCGAAGCCGTCGAAGCCGCGGTCGTAGTGATAGCCGTTCTCCAGGATGTGCGGGCAGTCGCAGACCATCATACTCAGGTAGTCCTTTGCCTTGAGCACCTGCGGCAGGACCACCTCCTCCGGCGAGAGCGGCGCCCAGGGCGTGTAGCCGGCCGTGAAACGGCCCGTCAGCACGTCCCGCCGGTGCGGCACCGTCGGGAAGCTGCCCGAGTAAGCATTCTCGAAGAGCAGGGATCTGGCCGCGAACCGGTCAATGTTCGGCGTGCTGATCCAGTCATTGCCGTAACAGCCCAGGTAGTCCCTACGCAGCGTGTCCGAAATGATGGTGATGAAGTTCATGGCGCCTCTCCTTCTTCGCCGGCCGTCATCCCTGGAGGGTGACGGCGAATACCCATGCCTGCGGCTTCCCCACGTTCAGGTTGCCCATCGCCGGGCAGCCCCCGACTATAAGCGGAGGGCCGCTCTTTTTCAAATCGCCCGCCCTGGTCCCTTACTGAATGCACCGGGCATGCGCGGCTTGACTTTTGGCCACAGCGGGCATATATTCGATGGAGAGCAGATGAGGGGCCCATAGCTCAACGGCAGAGCATCGGACTCATAATCCGTGGGTTGCAGGTTCGAATCCTGCTGGGCCCACCAGTCTACCGGACTGCTCAAGCAATCGTATTGAGTTCCAGCGAGCTATCCGGCGCCCTGCGCCGATGTCACTCTGAGGTCGCTCAGGCTGCCGAAGAATATGTCGGTTCGGCGTCCGGCCGGCAGTAGCAGCCCGCAGATTCCTCATCGGCGTTGCAGGGCCGGCTCCTCAGACGCTACGGCGCTTCGGCGTCCTCCACCCCTCCCCTCTTCTCACACCAGATACTTGACGGTACCGGCACACCTGGGTGCCTTGACCCCTTCTCCCGGCCCAGTTATAATCCCCGCTCCGTTGGCCGACTCCTGGCGGATGTCGCGCGTTGTCCTCCTGCGGGGTGGAGCCCCTACTTCTCGCCCTCAACAGCCGAAGCGAGTCCAGGCATGAAGATCAGCGACGTCAGAACGGCTTCGGTCCGAGGGAACTTCGAGTGGATCCTGGTGAGGGTCTACTCGGATGAGGGCCTGACGGGACTGGGCGAGTGCTATTGGGGCGCCGGGGTGGAAGCGGTCGTTCATCGGCTGAAGCCGCTGCTGGTTGGCGAAGACCCGCAGAACGTTGACTGGCTCTACCAGAAGATGATCCGCGGGATGTCGGGGGCGGGCTCGACCGGCGGAACGGTGGTCGCCGCGGTCAGCGGGGTGGAACTGGCCTTGTGGGACCTGAAGGCCAGAGCGCTCGGCACGCCGATCTACAACTTGCTCGGGGGCCGCTACCGCACGCGGATTCAGGTGTACGCGGACTGCGGCAAGGGCGCGGAGCCAGTGCCGCAAGCCTGGGCGGAGCGTGCCGAGCGGGTCGTTGCCCAGGGATATGCAGCACTCAAGTTCGACATCGACAACATCCGACCCGACCTGTTAGCCGACCACGAACACATGGGGACCGGCCGGCGCCGCGGCTGGGTGCGCGCTCAGCCGCAGCCCATCTCGAACAAAGAGATGGACCTGATGGTGACTCTGGCGGGCGCCGTGCGGGAAGCTATCGGCCCAGACGTGGACCTGGCGCTGGACTGTCACTGGAGTTACAACCCCCGGGACGCCATCTCGCTTGCCCGAGAACTGGCGCCGCTCCGGCTGAAGTGGTTGGAAGACCCGACGCCCCCAGACAACGTAGAGGCCCTGAAGCGCGTCACAGACAACTCGCCTCTGCCCATCTGTTCAGGGGAGAACCACTACACACGCCACGGACTCCGCACGATGATCACCACGCACGCGGTGGACATCGTCCAGCCGGACATCCCGAAGGTCGGGGGCCTGCTCGAGGCCAAGAAGATCGCCGACCTGGCGGACCTCTATTACATTCCCATCGCCGCGCACAATGTCTCCAGCCCGGTCGGCACCATGGCGGCCTGCCACACGTGCGCCGGCATGCGCAACTTCGTGGTCATGGAGTTCCATTGCCTGGATGTCCCCTGGTGGAATGACCTGGTCATGGCCGATGGACCGTTGATTCGAGAGGGCTATATAACGCTTCCCGAGGAACCCGGCCTGGGCCTCGAGTTGAACGGGGACGTCGCACGGGCGCACTTGAGCGAGGGGGCAACATTCTTCGAGTAGCCTCTGTCTCGCCCGCCTTTGCATGGACGGAAGGAAGGAAGACACATGGGTGATCCTCAGAGCAAGAGCGCGTCCTCCGAGGAGGTACGCCGGCTCGACATATCTGATCTCGAGCGGATCGAGCGCTTCCGTCGGGCCGGCTACGGCGGCTCGGTTTCCGACGTGCTGCACGGACTGGGAGTTGACGACACGGTCTTCTCGCAGCGCTTCAAGGCTCTGCGTCAGGGGATGCAACTGGTTGGGCGGGCCCTGCCGATCAAGCTGCACTCGCAAGTGGACCTGACGATCGAATTGCATGGTAAGGGAGGGGTTCATCGTGTAGGTCGGGGGGGT
>DAOVRD010000017.1 GCA_030628375.1 Planctomycetota bacterium | reverse complement strand
CGAACATGAGGACCGGCGGCTGCAGGTAGTAAAGCAGCGCGTTCTTCTTGGCGATGACGAACGCCGCGTGCATCTCCCTGCCCCATAGGGCGCGTCTGGCGCTCGCGTTACTCACCCGGCCCCCCCTTTCTCTTCTGACGTCCCGGGCCCTCAGAAGGTCCCCCAGGGGTCTCGCCGGTGATATGCAAGAACACCTCCTCCAGCGTCGGCTTGCGCGTGCAGATCGTTTCGACGGCCCAGCCCTTCTCGTCAGCCAGCCGGATAACCTTCGTCGCCACGTCCCCCGGGGCCGTGGTCTGAAGCGAATACGTCTTACCGGTGACGGCACAGCCCGTCACGCCTTCCACGCCTTCCAGCACGCGGGCGTCGGGCCCCTCCTCGCCCGCGAAGGTCACCTCCACCCACTGACTGGACCGAACGGCGTCGCGCAGCCCGTCCGGCGTGTCTATGGCGGCGATCTTGCCCCGGTCTATGATGGCCACCCGGCCGCACATCTCCTCGGCCTCGTCCATGTTATGGGTGGTGAGGAAAACGGTCAGGCCGATGCCGTTCAGCTCCCGGACCATGTCGCGTATCAGGCGGGCGCTGGCGACGTCCAGGCCCGACGTCGGCTCGTCCAGGAAGAGTACTTCCGGTTTGCTGACCAGCGCCGTGCACAGCATCAGCCGCTGGCGCAGTCCCTTGGACAGCCGGCGGGCCTTGTCCTTGCGGCGCTGGGCGAGACCGAACATGTCGAGCAGCCGCTCCCCCTCGCGGACGCGGTCCCGCCGCGGCACGGCGTGCAGTTCGGCCATGAGCATCAGGTTCTGCCAGACCGACAGGTCCAGGTAGACGTTGGCTTCTTCGGGCACGATGCCGCAGCGCTCGCGGGCCCTGACCGGTTCGCGAACGACATCGCACCCGCGCACAAGCGCCTTGCCCTCGGTCGGATCGAGGACGCCGGTCAGCATGCGCACCGTGGTCGTCTTGCCGGCGGCGTTGGGGCCGAGGAACCCGAAGACCTCGCCCTCCTCGACGGCGAAGTCCACGTGGTCCACCGCCACAACGTCCCCGAACCGTCGTGTCAGGCCATATGCCTCGATGATGGCCGACATGCCTAACCTTCCCTACCGAAAAGAAGCCACACGCCCAGGCCGGCGCGCGGGTCGTCCGCAGGAACGCCGCCGTCCCCCCTCACCTCGAAGTCCGTAAGGCCCGCCTCCTTCGCCCATCGAGTGAACGTGTCGGGGCTCCGCGCCTCCCGGAACGCCCGCATCGCGTCCGGGCCCTGCTTGCGAACGCTCTCGTGGCGCCGGCGAATGAACTCTTGTCTGGCCCACAGCGGGTACGTCGAACCGAGCCCCCCGCCGACCATTGCCTTGCCTCCCGGACGCAGGATGCGACGGACCTCCCGCAGGCCGGCAGGCCGGTCCTTCCAGAAGAAGACGGACCCGCGGCTTACGACCAGATCAACCGATGTGTCGGCCAGGGGGATGTCTTCGGCGGTACCCACGACGGCCACGAACCGGTCCTCCAGGCCCGATTTAGCCGCCTCCACAAGCGCGCGGGAAAGCGCCTCTCTGTTCGGGTCCACCAGCACGAGGACGCTCTTCGTCATGCGTGCGAGGGCCAGCGCCAGCGGCCCGGAACCGGACCCCAGGTCCACCCAGACGCCGTCCTTCGGCGCGCAGTAACGCATCACATCGCGCGCCACATGCTCGTACTGATCCGGAAGCTGTGCTTGAGAACACTCGTCCGTCAACGCTCAAGCCCGCCCTTTCGGGAATGAGACAAGCCATCGGCCCGACAGCCGTGTGCCCAGGAGGACGGACTCAGCCCTGCTCAGCCCGCTTCACGCAAGGATGCTCCTTGACGTCGCCGTGGCACTTCTTGATCTGCTCCGGGGTGCACTCCCACGGGTGGCCCTTGCACTCTTCCGGCTTCTCACATCCTTCCGCCTTCGCCTTTTCCTTCTCGCACATAGAACACCTCCTTCCGGCTTCAGATCCTATGCGGTCCGACAAGAGTCCGCCAACGTCCTTCATCACCACGAAGGACACGAAGGAAAACGGAGAACAGAATGGCCGAGGCGGTCTTCTGTGCCGTCCCGCCGCAGGCGGGCAAGTCTCGTGCGCTTTTTCGTCCCGCCGGAGGCGGACAAGCCCGCCAGGGGCGGACAAGCTTCGTGAACTTCGTGGTTATTCCGTGCTCAGCGCGACAGAAACGGTGGAAGACATTTGTGGGACCTCTTAGCCCTCTCACTCCGCCGACAACAGCCAGTCCATCACTCGCCGGCATTTGGCAAGCTTCTTTGCGTTTACACGGTAGTGAACGAAGTTGCCGCGCTTGTCCGGCTCGACCAGTCCGGCGTCGCGGAGTACGCGCAGATGCTGGCTGACGGCGGCGGACGATATGCCCAGGCGCTGCGCCAGGGCACCGACACAGAGAGCGCGTTCCTTGAGTAACAGCAATATGCGCACGCGCGCTTCCGCCGACAGCACGCCGGCCAGCCTGGCTGCCTCTTCGCCGTCCACCATCTCACTCGCTTAAGTAACTGCGCACATACTAACATATCTGCCCACGCGAATCAAGTCCACCTCTGCGGGCGCCGCGCCGGCGTTGTACACCATTCCTGGTCTGGACATCTTCCGCTTACTCCTCCTACCGATTGGACATGCGAATACGTTACGACGGACAAGGAGACGCTGGTTTATAAAGCTTCCGGCTCATTTCGACTCGCCGAGCGGAGGGGGAGGCCGAAAGGCCTTCCCTGAGCGAAGCCCGTGCCGAGTGCAGTCGAGGGGCTCGTCCTGTTGATTCTATGAAGACGCCAGAGCTTATAAACCTTACGTTCAGAGCCTCGAAGGGCGATGCTCGATCTCGGACGCTTCTCAAGCGACGCATCTCAAGAGGCTCGAGATCGCAGCTCGGCCAGCATGTGGCTGCTCCAGCGCTCGAGAAGCTGAATGTAATGCAGTGGTCTCTCTGTGCGGTCCTGCTCGGACTTGTGCCAATCGCGTACTACCTCGACCACGTCCCTGTCCAACGGATCGGAAAGGACCTTCAGCAAGTCCTCCTTCCGCCCGATGAACTTCCCTTCCTGCACGAGCATCCACGCCTGCAACGCGAAGAAGCAGTGCTTGAAGGGATACATCAGTCTGTGGACGGCCTGGCTCCGGTCGTGCGGGTAGATCATGTAATGACGGGCCGCAATAAGGTTGTCGCATGCCTTCGTGCGTATGTCCTCTATTAGCTCGTGAGCCGTCGGTGGCCTTGCGATGCCATCGACGGAACCGTGCAGCACTTCGCGGCCGTAGAAGAACTGAACCTGTTCTCCCGGGTTCCATCGTCTGAGTTCATCGACAGAGATCAGGACGCCGCTGGCCACCTTCTGCGCATCCGGCATCTGTTCGATGATCTCGCGGCAGCAAACCAGATCGGCGGGGTCGACCCGGTCCAGGACCACCGCAGTGTCGATGTCGCTATCGGGCCTGCCTTCGCCCCGTGCCCAACTGCCGTGTTGGCCAACGTACACCAACCGCTCGCCGAATTGCGCCCGCAGCGCGTGCACGAACTTCTCCAGCCAACGGTCTACTGCCTCTCGATCCAGCATGGGGTCTCCAGTCTGCTGAACGCAAGCCGACGGCGTCTCCGCCGTCATTACCCCTTCAGGCGCATGCGGACGACGACAATGGGAGGTATCTCGGGGATATTCTGCCACCTCAGGTATCTCTTGTCTTCGGGGTCCTCCGGGAATCCAGGCTCTTCGAAGCCGTCAACGACGAAGCCCTGGCGGAATCCGGCATCGAAGATCAGCTGAAGAGGTCGGTGGAAGTAGTATTGCGGCCTGGGCTGCCCGATGATGCCGATGCTCTTGTACGCCTTCGGCGTCAGGTAGTGGCTCACCTTGACGCCTCGCTTGACGAGGACCTCCCCGTCCTGTTCGAGGGATTCAGCGAACTTGCAGGTGTGGACTGGCTGGAAACACGGGTGAACGACTGAGAAGACGAACCACCCGCCAGGCTTCAGAAGCGTCGGCAGAGCACTCATCAACGGCTCAATTCTGCACATGTCCATGAGGCACATCGTGGCCACCGCGCCGTCGAAGCGCCCTGCGCCGAGTGAAAGCAACTGCTCCCTATCGGTAGCGTCTATGACGTGATACTCGATGTCCCCCATCCCGTCGGGCGTCCGCGCCTTCGCACGCTCGACAAAGCGCCCGCTGAAGTCAAAGGCGACCACGTGGGCACCGAGCTCGGCCATCCGCATGGCGAACCTGCCCGCCCCGCAGCAGATGTCGAGCACCGTGGTTCCCGGCCCTATCTCCAAGAGCCGCTCCGTCGCTGGCTCGATCAACACGTCCTGGAAAGTGTTCCCATCTCCGATCCGGTCGTCCCACCATTCGGCATTCGTGTTCCAGATCTCCTGCGTCTCTTCGTTGTGCGCAGGCCATTCGCCGCCGGGGTTTTCGTCGTTCATGCCTCAACTCCTTCTCGACAAGGCCAGCCTACCGGATATGTAGGACCTACGGCCTATCTAAGCCGAATAGCCAGAAGGGCTCGGTGCGGCGATAGTGCTCGTATATAACGACGAGCGGCTTGACCTTGAAGAGCATGCATTCCGCAAGGCCTATGTGGCCGCGTGTGACCAGCCCCCTGCTATCTGCTTCACGCAGGACCTTGCCCCACTCCCACTCGTCGCCACCCGGCTCGGCATGCGGGTCCTCATAACCGATGCAGATGTCATCAGGATAGTCGCGGCGGACATTCTCCGGGATCTTGAACCTTTCCTCGATTTCGCGGGGAATCGGCACCCTCTCGCCAAGATGCATGCTGGAGCAGCGGTCAAATCCGACACCGAGTAGGAGCGCCCAGCCGTCCACGTCCAGCAGGTGCTGGTATCCCTTGGCTGCGTACACACTGGCATCGCGGCCCCAGGCACATACACGGTGGATTCCGCTCCCACAAATAACGCCAGGTCTTTTGCGGAATTCGTCCGCGATTGCGCCCATCGCCGTCTTCTCGTCCGAATCCTCACTGAGAATCCGCAGCTTCCAACAGACGCCCCTGGCTCGCTCTTCCTCGGTGACGGGCAGGGGAGGGCTCAAGGGATATGCCGACATGACTATCGCGCCTTCCTCGCCCACGGTGTTCATCAGCGCGTTCACCACGGTAGGTGCCCCGCCTTGAACGTGGCCGAAAGTGCTCAGTGAACTGTGCACCTCTACGCAGTCACCCAGCCCAAGGCCTAGATCGCGCAAGGCCCGCTCAATGTCCCCTTCAGTGAGTTCCACGCCGGCCATCTTTCGTCAAGAGCAAGGGCCTATTTGGTCCCTCTGCGCTGCCCCCCCAAGGGACGAACAAGTGTCGCCCCTGGGATTATTGCTTTCGAGGTCCAGGGCATCAAGCGAATGGTTGTCGCGTTGGCCATTCAAGGCAAGAATAAGACAGCCCCAGCCCCGGTTCTACTGCCTGCGGCGGCTCTCCCATCCGGGCTCGAAGAGGCGGATGAATTTGTCGCGGCCGTAGGGATGCTTCGCCGCCTCTTCCTCGTTCAGCTCGACGCCGATGCCCGGCGCGTCTGAGGGCTCGATGTAGCCGCCGTCCACCTTCGGCACCCCCTGGAGCACGTCACGCGCCCAGGGCTCCAGGAAATCGTCAAAGCACTCCTGGATCATGAAGTTCGGCATGGCGGCGTGCAGATGCGCGTTGAGGCCGGTGCACAGCGGGCTCTGCGCCTGGTGACAGGCGACAACGGCGCCGTGCGCCTGCGCCAGCGCCGCCACCTTCATTGCGCCGCCCACCCCACCACACCCCAGGGGCTCCGGCTGGACGATGGAGACCGCCCTTGGGGCCAACAGCTCCGCGAACTCACTCAGGTGGCGAAGACGCTCGCCGCTGGCCACCGGCACGGGGACGGCCCGGGCCACCTCCGTGGTGGCCCTGACGTCCAGGGAGTCCACCGGCGTCTCGAACCATGCGGGGCGGAACTCGGCCAGCGCCCGCCCGATGCGGATCGCCGTGCTTGCAGCGAACCGATCGTGCCCCTCGACAAGGATGTCCACTTCGTCTCCCACCGCCTCGCGCACCGCGCGGACGAGGGACAGCGAGAGCTTCTCTTCGGCGGGATCCAGGTTGAGATAAGCGGCCCCGAAGGGATCGAACTTCAAGGCCGTGTAGCCCATCTCCTTCACCGCCGACGCCCGCTCGGCAAAGGCCGACGGGTCCCGGGGACACGTATACCAACCGTTCGCGTAGACACGCAGCCGCGGCTGCACCTTCCCGCCGAGCAGCCGCCACAGAGGAGCGCCCAAGCTCTTGCCGAGTATGTCCCAACAGGCGATCTCGATGGCGCATACGCCCGCCGTGTTCTCCAGGAACAGGCCCTTGAACATCCGGTCATACACGCGCGCCGGCTCCCGCGGGTCCATTCCGATAACGAAGCGGGTGAGCTCCTCGATCTCCGCGGCCGCCGCTTTGCCCGTCAGGCCGCTCGCCTCGCCCAGCCCCGTGACGCCTTCGTCGGTCTCCACGCGGGCGATGACCCAGTTCTTCCACGGGTTGCCGATTATGAAGGTGCTGATGCGAGTGATTTCCACGTTCGCTCCTTTGGGGAATCGGGTTGCCGGACGCCGCCCCTAGCGCACGACGCGGCCGGCGCCGGAGCCCCCCATCAGCGCCTCCACCTCCGCCCGACTGGAGAAGTTCGTGTCGCCGGAGATGGAGTGCGCCAGGCAGGAGGCGGCCGTCGCGAACGAGACAGCCGCCGCGGGGTCGGACAGCTCGGGCGTCGTGAACGAGTAGATGAGGCCGGCGGCAAACGAATCGCCGGCACCCACCCGGTCCACGATGTTCCTGACGGCGTAAGGCTCATAGCGGCCGTCCCGGGTCGGCGCGAAATAGGCCGCGTCGTCGGCCGCATCGTAGAGCATGGCGCCCCAGTTGTTGTGCGATGCGGAGATGCTCTCGCGCAGCGTGATGCCGACCTTCGTCACGTTCGGGAACTGACCCGCGATCGCCCGGGCGACCTCCGGGTAGCGATCAACCGCCAGCTTCCCCGCCTCCACGTCCGTGTCCTCGGCCTTTATGGACAGCACATCGGCCGCGTCTTCCTCGTTGGCTATGACCAGGTCAACGAAGGGGAGCACCTGCCGCATGGTCCGCTCCGCCAGCTCGCGAGGCGGCGTGTCCGGATCCCACCGCCAGAGCTTCTTCCGGAAGTTCAAGTCGCAGGAGACGGTCAGCCCCCGATCCCTGGCCTCTTTCAGAGCGGCAAGCGCGGCCTCGGCGGCCAGCCGGGAGATGGCCGGCGTGATGCCACTGACGTGAAACCAGTCGGCGTCCGCAAATATGTCCTTCCAGCCGTAAGCGCCTGCGGGCGTTCGGGAAATGGCCGATCCCTCGCGGTCATAGATCACCTGGCTGGGCCGCTGGTTCGCCCCGGTCTCCAGAAAGTACAGGCCCAGGCGGCCCTCGTCCGTGCGCAGCACGCGCGAGGTATCTATGCCGAGGCCCCGCAGTGCGCAGACGCAGGCGTCCGCAACGGCGTTCCTGGGAAGGGCCGTCACGAAACACGCCCGGCCGCCAAACATGGCCAGAGAAGCCGCCACGTTCGCCTCCGAACCCGCGAACGTCACCTCAAGCTGCCCGGGCATGGCCTGGCGGAACCGCAGGAACCCCGGGGGCGTCAGCCGACCCATGATCTCGCCGAACGTGACCACCTTGCCCACAGCGTCAACTCCCCTCTGACGGAACCCTGACAGACTCGCGACGGCCTGTTGAAGAAGAAACGCTCCAGACTGCCGTGTAGCTCAGGCGCCCTCGCCTGAGGTCCGGCCATTCCTATCCGCCGCAGCCGAGGGCGGCTGCGCTACATTACGAGCCGAGCCTCCGTCGCTCCTACCGGAACTATGGAGCCCAGGGGGCGGCTGCGCTACATTCCCATCTGGCACCCACATGTAGCTCAGGCGCCCTCGCCTGAGGTCCCTCTCACCTTTTCCACCAGCCCGGTCGCCTCGCGGGCGGTCTCCGTGATGCCCTGCCAGTCGCGCTCCAGTATCTTGCCCCTGGGCGCGATCCAGGACCCGCCCACCGCCAGCATGAGGGGGTCGCGCAGGTACTCCTGCATGTTGCCCGAGTTGATCCCTCCCAGCGGCATGAAGCGCAGGCCGAGGTGGGCGTACGGAGCCGCCATGCTCTTCAAGTACGGCAGACCGCCGATGCGTTCCGCCGGGAAGAACTTCAGCGTTCGGCACCCGAGTTCGACGGCACGCTCGATGTCGGACGGCGTCGCCACACCGGGAGCAAAGGCCAGGCCTGCCGCCCGGGCCGCCTCCACGACCCGGGGATTGGTGCCCGGGGCGACGCCGAACGCCGCCCCGGCTTCGCGGACCTCTGCGACCTGCTCGGGCGTGAGGATGGTGCCCACCCCGGCCAGCATCTCGGGCACCTTCGCCACGACGACTCGAAGCGCTTCCGCCGCCGCCGGCGTCCGCAGCGTCAACTCCATGGCGTCCACGCCCCCGGCGAGCAGAGCGCGCGCCAACGGCGCCGCATCTTCAACGCGCTCCACCGTCAGGACGGCCACGACGCCGCACCTCTCGATCCTGCCGGCAATTCGATCGTCAAACATCTCTGCGTCCCCCACCGGCCGAAGGCCACGCCCCGCACAGTTCTCGCCGGGAAGTGACCCGGGGCGGTTCAGATCCGCGCTTTCTTCAGGCGTTCACTCAGTTCGTCCACCTCTCTGCGGAGCCGGTGGACCTGCTCCTGCAACTCCCTGACCTGATTGCGCAACTCCTCCTGCCGATGGAGAAGGTCACGGACGGGGCCTTCGGGCTCTTCCTCCCGGCCGGGGCGCCTTCGTTCCATGCGCTCGGCGGCCTCGTGGAATTCGCGCTCCATCTCCTCCGCACGCCGCCGCAGGCCCTGCGCCTCGTCCCGCCTTCCCTGCTTCTCTGCGACCTCGGCCCTTTCCATCAGCGCGCCGATGTGCTTCTTGAGCTGGGCGACACGCTCCTCCGCTTCGGCCTTGGGCCGATGCTCTTTCCCCAGGCGTTCGGCGGCTTCACCGAGTTCCCGTTTAAGAGCTTCCGCCCGATCCTGAAGCATCTCGGCCAGGTCGGGCATGTCGTGCTCCCTGGCGTTGTGCGCCATCTCCATGAGGACGCGGATGCGCTGCTTCTGCCGGGCCATGTGTTCCCTCGCCTCAGGCCCTTCGGGGCGCTCCCCCCGCTCCCGCAGCTCCGCCCCAAACCGCCTGGCCTGCCTGCGCAGGTTTTCCGCCGCCTCCGCTTTGCCCGCCCGCTCCAGCTTCTCGGCCTCCTGCAGCATCCGATGGATTCTCTGCTGACGGACCTCTTCCACTTCGCGCTCAGCCGTCGCGACGCCGGCCGCAAAGACGGCCACAACCGCCAGCGCAGCCAACGCAATCACCGTGTAGCGCGCCATCCCATACCTCCTTCCACCAGAAAGAGCCCGGACCTCCACACCTTGACAGGAATATCATTATACTTTGCCGCCGGCAAGAAGTGCAGTCGCATGAACGGTTCTGCGGCCGCAACAGACTCCGGCCAGGCGAAGCCCGGCCCCCTCGACGCGGCTTTGCGCATCGCACCGCGCTGGCGTAGAATGCGCGCTACTAGCTCAGCTCTGGAGGTTGTGAAATGAGAAGGTTGAAGTGGCCGGCTCTGGTGTTGGCAATAGTCTGCCTCTGGGGACACGTCTCAACGGCCGCCCCGTCCACGACCCTCGCAATCCGGACCGACAGGCCAGGCGCCGTCTACCAGACGGGCGAGACGGTGACGTTCCTGATCGAGTTGGCCGAAGGGGGTCAACCCGTGGCCGCCGCTGAATTGGACTGCGAACTGTCCACCGACGAGTTCTGGAAATCGGAGAAGGTTCGCGTCCCCATCGTCAACGGCAAAGGTCAGGTGGAGGCCAGCCGCGACAAGCCGTGCGTCCTCTGGATAAGGGCGACCTGGCCCAAAGAGGGAGACGGGGGCGTGCGCACCACGGCGGGAGCGGCGTTCAATCCCGAACGCATCGAACCTTCCATGCCCCCGCCCGAGGACTTCGACGAGTTCTGGAAAGCGCAGGTGGCCAGGCTGGCACGGATACCCATCAACGCGAAGCTCGAGCCCGTGCAGGTCCCGGACGCCGGCGTTGAGGTGTTCGCCGTCACCCTGGACAACATCAACGACACGAAGGTCTACGGCTACCTCGGCAAGCCGAAAGGCAACGGGCCGTTCCCGGCGCAGTTCCAGTTGCAGTGGTCCGGCGTCTACTCGCTCGAACCGCGCCGCGTGGTATGGCCTGCCAGGGACGGGTTCCTGACGCTCAACATCAACGCGCACGCCATCCCGAACGGACGGCCAAGAGAGTATTACGAGGAGCTGACCCAGGGTTCGCTCAGGGTCTATGCCCATCAAGGCCGGGAGAGCCGGGAGACGTGCTACTTCCTCCGGATGTACCTTGCGTGCCACCGGGCAGCGGACTACCTGGCGTCGCGGCCGGACTGGGACCGGAAGCACTTCATCGTCACCGGCAGCAGCCAGGGCGGCGCGCAGGCCATCGTAACCGCAGCCCTCAGCCCCCACGTCAAGGCCGTGAGCGCGTGCGCGCCCGCCTTGTGCGACCAGACGGCCCGGGCGCTGCCGGACAGGGCTCCCGGCTGGCCCAGGCTGGTGGCCATGACGGGCGGCCAACTCGACCCGGCCCACGTGAGAACGGCCCGCTACTTCGACATCGTCAACTTCGCCAGGAACGTCAAGGTCCCGGCACTGGTGGGCACCAGCTTCGCAGACCTGACCTGCCCTGCGCCTTCGGTCTATGCCGCCTACAACGTGCTGCCCGGCCCGAAGAGAATGATCCTTGACCCACTGGCGGCGCACAGCGGAAAAAGGCCCAAGTGGAGCCCGGCATCCGCGGAATTCCTCGCCCAGCACAGCCGCAATTGAGGCCCGTGCGGCGCGCGGCGGATTAGGCTCTGTCTGAAGATTCGGACGTGCCCCTTATGCTGGTCCTTATGTCGTCATTCTGAGGCCGCCGCAGGGCGGCCGAAGCTTGTCCGCCTCCGGCGGGAATCTCCTCGTTAAGGCGCCAGAGTGGCCGCGAACGACGAGATCCTTCGTTCGCCATATGCGAACTCAGGATGACAACTCGCGCCCGGGGGCGAGCCTCGAATCGGGTGCGAACGGCGCGTCTTGACTGCGTGGGCCTCGGTACATAGAATCGGAGCACCGTGGAACGCGGGCAAACAGGTACCCGTTGTAGTCAATGAGCGAGGGGGTTGAGAATGATTGAGCTGTTCGACGCCCAGGCCGGATTCGGAGGAGCCAGGCGCGGCCAGCCCTGGATACCAACGGTCGAGGAGCTGCTCGGGCACATGGAGCGTCTCTCCATTTCCCGGGCACTGGTCCGCACCGACTTCGAGGAGATGGACGGGAATGTGCCGCTCTCGAACCAGATACTGTATGAGACCTGTGCCAGGCACGGGCCTCTGATGGCTTGTCCGACGCTGCTGCCGGCAGGCTGCGGCGACGTGCCGTCCGAGCAGGAGCAGATTGACGAGCTCATCAAGAACGGCGGCGGTGCTGCGACCATAAGACCAGAGCGCGACTCCTGGAGCATCGCCGAATGGTGTTGCGGCGAGCTTCTGGGCATGCTGGAGGACAGGCGCGTGCCGGTCCTGTGTCGGCTGGCGAACTTCGGGTTCGAGACTATGGCCGACCTGGCCGGACGGCACCCCGAACTTCCGATGGTCCTGTTCCAGGTCGGTTACCGCTTCCAGCGGACGCTGATCCCCCTGATGAAGACCTTCAGCAATGTCCACCTGGCAGTCGGGAGCCCTTTCAGTGTCCATCGCGGCGTCGAGTCCATGACCGAGCAGGTGGGTGCCGAGCGGCTGCTGTTCGGGACCGGATTCCCCAACTCCGACATGATGCCGCCCATCACGATGCTCACGTACGCGGAGATCAGCGATGCCGACAAGCAACTCATCGGCTCGGGGAACCTCGACCGACTGATTGGAGGGATAAGGAGATGACGACTCTGCTGGAGAAAGGACGTCTGGGCGAGTCGCTTGCTGAATACGAGATCGTTGACATGCACGCCCACCTCATGCGGGGGCCCTTCCCGTGGCAGGAAAGTTCGGCCGACCACCTTGTCCGGGCCATGGACCAATCCGGCGTCAAGACCTCGCTGGTGAGTTCGCTGGAGTGTGCGGGCTTCAGGATGGAAGCCTGCAACGAGGTGATGTATGAGGCGACGCAGAAGTACCCGGGCCGTCTGCTCGGATACGTCTACGTCTGGCCGGGCGATCCCGAGGCCGTCAGGGCCGAGGTCGAGCGACGCCTGGAGCAGGGCTTCGTGGGCATCAAGATGCTGGTCCTCATGGGCTACGACTACACCTACCCGGGCTACGCGCCCGCGTTCGAGATCGCCAACGAACGCCGACTGCCGGTGCTGTTGCATACCTACGGCGGTCAGCGGGGACTGGCTGACCAGGTTCCCACGATTGCGCCCCGTTACAAGGATGCCAATCTCGTCCTCGCGCACGCCGGTGCCCAGAAGGTGGAGGAGCACATCCAGATCGCCAACGAGCATGAGAACACTTACCTCGAACTTTGCGGCAGCAATGCCACGTACGGGGCGATTGAAACCCTGGTCGAGAGCGTCCCGCTGGAGAGGATTGTCTGGGGGGCCGATGATCTGCCGCTCAACATGTCACATCAGCTCGGCAAGGTCCTGGGGGCCGACATCCCCGAGGAGGCGAAGAAGCAGATACTCTCCACCAACGCCCGGCGCATCCTGTCACAGATTCGGAAGTAGTCGGCCGGTCCTTCGTGGAGATCGCAAGAAAAGCGTCCGGAGTGGCGGCAGCCGCGCTGGGCCGGACGGCATTCCCCGGCAAGGCCGTCCCCTACCGACCGTAAGGTATCTGTTTCCCCTATTCTCCAACCAGGGTCTCAAACACGGTTGATATTGGTGACTGACGCACTGCTGAGCATTAGCCAAGAGCCCTGCAAGGGCGACAGGATATAGCCACGGGCCCGCCGGAGGCGGATAAACCCCAGCCCGAGGCTATCTGTGTGACGCCCCTGCGGGGCTTGCCAGTGGGCCTTCAACGTTGAATCTGGCAGTTGTTAGGTCCACGCTGCGTTGTATACGTGTCACGTGGCCATTGCGCGTCCGCCACAGTGGTAGCCCCGATCCGCTTTCGTAGGGGCACGGCGCGCCGTGCCCTTACTCCACAAGGCTGAACAGGTACGCCCTCAGGCCCTCGGACTCGGGCCAAGGCTCGCGTCGGTTAGGGATCCGTTCATCTCCGGCCGTCGCTGTGCCCCGGCAGGAGGCTTCCAATCGCTGGCGCAATGAAGTAGAATAGCGGCCGGCATCTCAAGGGGGATAGCCATGAGGGGGCTGCGCGGTCAGCGCTCGTGGGGGCACGGCATGATGCCTCGTGGCCTTGCCCTCGGGGCAGTGGCGCCGCCGGTGCTGACACTTTTCGGCGGCTGGGGGACGCTTATCCTGTCCCTCCGTCCACGTCTTGCCCACCCGGTCGTTCAGCCCGTGGTGGGTGTCATCCTGCGCCCGTGGCTGCACCTTGCCGAGGTCAGCCTCACCATCGCGGCACTGGTGTTGGTCCTGCTACTGCTGCGGCGGCTCTCCCGGCGGAACACGGCCCTCCTGGAGACCCAGCGCAGCTATGTGACCCTGCTGGCCAACCTGCCAGGCATGGCCTACCGATGCCAGAACAACAGGGACTGGACGATGGAGTTCGTAAGCGACGGCTGCCTCGAACTGACGGGCTACTGGCCATCCGATCTGCTCCAGGACCGCAAGGTCGCATACGCGGACCTGATCCTCCCCGACGATGCAGATGCGGTCTGGAACGACGTGCAAACGGCGGTATCCAACAGGAGGCCCTTCCAGCTCGTTTACCGGATCACGACCGCCGGGGGCGAAGTGAAGTGGGTCTGGGAGCAGGGGACCGGTGTCTTCTCCGACAGGGGCGACCTGCTGGCGCTGGAAGGTTTCATCACCGACATCACGGCGCAGAAGCTGGCCCAAGAGGCGCTGCGAAGGGAAAGGGACCGCGCACAGATGTACCTGGAGGAAGCCGGCGTGATGATCGTCGCCATTGACCGAGACCAGAAGGTCACGCTGTTGAACAAGACCGCCTGCGACGTCCTGGGGTACGACAGCAAAGAGGCCGTGGGCGAGAACTGGTTCGATACTTTCGTCCCGGAAAGAATCAGAAGCGAGGTCAAGGCCGTTTTCACAAAGCTAATGGCCGGCGAGATAGAGCCGGTGGAGTATTTCGAGAATCCCGTCCTGACCAAGCGTGGCGACGAAAGGACCATTGCATGGCACAACACCGTACTAACGGACGCGAGCGGCACAATTATCGGCACACTGAGTTACGGCGAGGATATCACCGCGCAGCGGGGGACAGACGCAGAACCGCGCCGGCGTGAGGAATAGCGCACCCGGGCCGGGGGATCGGAACCAACAGGAGACCCGCCCGCGGTACCGCTCCTTGCCCGGGCAAGCCGGCCAGGGATGTCCGTCCTTCCGGTCATTCCCTGCTGTGCGATCGGGGGGAGAACGATGCGCGCCAAGGAGGCGTCAGATGAAAAGCAACGACACAGGCCGCCCCCGCAAGCTGCGTTACCCAATCCTGGCGGCCATCGGCGTTGGTATGCTGTACTGGTTTCTTGAGGCCGCCATAGATGTCCTTGTATTCGGCGAGCCCCGTTACCTGGAGCAGGTGTTCTCCCCGAGCGCTCACGAAATCTGGGCGCGTTGCTTGTCCATGTGCCTCATCATCGGCTTCGGGGTGCACGTGCATCTCACGCTGAAAAAGTCCCGTCGGGCGGCGGCGGCGCTGGCCAGATTGGAGCAGGAGAAAGCCATCATCCTGGACAGCATGTCCGAACTCGTGGTCTATCAGGACCGCGAAGGCACGATCATATGGGCGAACAGGGCCGCTGCGGAAGCCGCCGGACGGCCCCTTGACGAGCTGACCGGAAGGCGTTGTTACAAAGTATGGCACGGTCGCACTGAACGACTCCCTGACTGCCCCGTTGTCCGCGCCATGAAGAGCGGCCGGCCGGAGGAAGCGGAGATGACCACCCCTGAGGGGAGGGTCTGGCAGGTTCGAGGCTATCCGGTTCAGGACGACGGCGGCAACATCGTCGCGGCCGTTGAGGTCGTCCTGGAGATCACCGAGCGCAAGCGCGCCGAGGAGGCGCTGGCGACATCGCAACGGGAGAAAGCGGCCATCCTGGACAGCATGTCCGAACTCGTGGTCTATCAGGACCTCGAAGGCAGGATCATATGGGCGAACTGGGCCGCCGCGGAAGCCGCCCGACTGCCCCTTGACGAGCTGACTGGAAGGCGTTGTTACGAGGTATCGCACGGTCGCACTGAACGATGCCATGGCTGCCCCGTTAGTCGCGCCATCAAGACCGGCCGGCCGGAGGAAGCACAGATGACCACGCCTGAAGGGAGGGTCTGCCAGGTTCGAGGCTATCCGGTTCAGGACGACGCCGGCAACCTCGTCGCAGCCGTTGAGGTCGTCCTGGACATCACCGAGCGCAAGCGGGCAGAACAAGGACTGCGGGAGGCAAAGGAGTTCTCGGACAGCCTCATCGCTTCGATGCAAGACGGGGTTGCGATACTCGACAGCCGGGGCGTTCACGTTGATGTCAATCCCGCCTTCTGCCAGATGACGGGCTTTTCCAGAGAGGAACTGATCGGCGTCGGCCCACCGCATCCCTACTGGGGGCCAGAGGAGCGCGAACAGATAGATGCGACTTTCCAGAAAACCCGCCGGGGCGAATTCCAGGACTTCGAACTGACCTTCCAGCGAAAGAACGGCGAGCGGTTCCCGGTGATCGTCAGTCCTTCCTCGATCAAGGACGTGCAAGGGAACGTGCTTAGCTACTTCGCCACCGTCAAGGACATCACCGAGCGCAAGCGCGCCGAGGAAGAGCATCGGCAGCAAGAGGAAGCCATGCACCGCGCCGTCCGGCTCGAATCCATCGGCAAGCTGGCCGGCGGCATCGCCCACGATTTCAACAACCTGATGACGGGCATCCTCGGGTACTCCAACATCCTGCTGAGCGACCTGGGCGACGACGACTCCCGCCGCGAGGACGTGGAGGAGATCAAGGGCGCCGCAGAGCGGGCGGCCACCCTCACCCGGCAACTGCTGGCCTTCAGCCTCAAACGGATGATAGAGCCGAAGCTGCTCGACCTCAACGTCCTGGTGGAGGGCATGAGCCGGATGCTCAAGCGGCTTATTGGCGAGGACATCAAGCTGGTCACCGCCCTTGAACCCGAGCTGGGGAGCGTCAAGGCCGACCCCGTGCAGATCGAAGAGGTCATCATGAACCTGCTCGTCAACGCCCGCGACGCCATGCCCCAGGGCGGACGACTCACCATCCAGACGGCCAACGTTGACCTGGACGAAGACTACGCCAGGGCCCGCCCAGCAGTCGTCCCCGGCCCATACGTGATGATGACCGTCACAGACACCGGCGTGGGCATGGACGAAGAGATCCAGGAACGCATATTCGAGCCCTTCTTCACGACCAAGAAGCCGGGCGAGGGCACCGGCCTGGGCCTGGCCACCGTCTACGGCATCGTCAGGAAACACGACGGACATGTCGGGGTCGAAAGCAAACCGGGCCAGGGGGCAACCTTCAAGGTGTACCTGCCCCGGGTGGCGGCCGAGGCGGAGGCCCTGGCCGAGAAAGAAGAGACGGAAGCGGCTCCCGGGGGCACCGAAGTGATCCTGGTGGTCGAGGACGAGCGAACCGTGCGCCGCCTGGCGCACCGTGTGCTCAAAGCGAGCGGTTATACGCCCCTGTCCGTTGACTCGGCCTCGGAGGCGCAGCGGGTCATGGCCCAGCACGGTCAAGAGGTCGCCTTGCTGCTGACCGACGTGGTGCTGCCCGACGGCAATGGGCCCGACCTCTGGAAGGAACTCGCGGCGAACCACCCGTCCCTGAAGGTGCTTTACATGTCCGGCTACGCCGACAACAACATGGTCCGCGACGGCACATTGGCGCCCGGAACGCCCTTCCTCCCGAAGCCGTTCGGCCCCCTCGAACTCCTACGGGAAGTCCGGCAAGCCCTGGATAAATAGATAAATAGGGACAGGCACCATTTTCCCAGGCATAAACCCGCCCCTGCAAAGAAGATACAACGCGGAAATTGGTGCCTGTCCCTATTTTCTATTTTCTGAGTTCGCCCTTGTTCTCCCAGAGCTTTCGCAGGACGGCCAGTGTCTGCTCGGCGAACTCCGCATTGAGCAGCCGGTGGGTGGAGAACGTCAGGTGCTGGTGGCGGGCGACCAGCTCTGCGTTCGGGCAGTGAACGTCCTTGTAGTCCACCAGGCGTCCGTGGCCCTCGCCCTCGACCACGGGATAGCCGGTCGCGTCGTATCGGTTGTTGGCGAACACCGGCAGTTCGTAGACCGTGCATCCGTAGCCGCTGCCCAGCCTGCCGCTGCCTTCGGCGCCGAAGGCGGCGATGAAGGTGCTCTTCGTGCAGCCCCAGGTCTCCTCGTCGAAACGCAGCACGTAGAAGTAGTATCCGCGCCCCGTGATGCGCTCGTCCGGCTTGAGGGGCTCGACGCCGGGGATATCCTTCAGCCCCTCGGCCAGAATGGCCGCCGTGGCCATCCGCTGCTCGACCTGGCCCGGCAGCTTCTCCAACTGCGTGCGCAGCAGCGCCCCCTGCACCTCCGAGAGCCTCAGGTTCGGCCCGACGGTCTCGTGTTCGTACTTCTCCGCAGAAAGGCCGCGCCCGATGTGATGGTAGGCCCAGCAGGCCTCATAGACGTCCTGCCGGTCGGTGACGATGGCGCCGCCCTCTCCGCACGTGAGGGACTTCGACCCCTGGAAGCTGAAGGTGCCCACGTCGCCGATGGCCCCGACTTTGCGCCCTTCCCATTCCGAGCCCTGGGCATGGGCCGAGTCCTCCAGGACGAACAGCCCATGCTTCTCGGCCACCTCCTTGATGCGCGTCATGTCGACAGGATAGCCCGCATAGTGGACCACGAGCACGCCGCGCGTGCGGTCGGTGATCTTGCGCTCGACGTCGTCGGGGTCTATCTGGCACGTCTCGGGAATGACGTCGGCAAAGACAGGGATGCCTCGCGCCATGAGCACTCCGGAAGCGGACGCGACGAACGTTATGGCCGGCACGATCACCTCCTCGCCGGGTCGCAGACCCACCCCCTGCAGCGCGCACTCTATGGCCACCGTGCCGTTGTTGACGGCCAGGCAGTACTTGGCGTCGTGGTACTCGGCCCATTCCCGCTCGAAGCTGGACACCTCGCCGTCGTCCAGTCCAAGCCGGCACCAACCGCCCCGACCGGCGCGCACCACTTCCGCCATGTGCTCGACGTCGCGCTCGTCCGTAATGGGCCACTGAACTCGGACAGGTTCCTCCACGCACTTCGGTCCGCCGTTTACGGCTAGTTTCGCCATGTCACCACCTCTCGCCGGACAGGATAGCTCGCACGGCCAGTCGTTATACACCACCCGCCCGATAGTGCAACTGAAAAGGCGCCGCCGCCATCCCACGCCTACCTGAATACGAGGCCATGCAAATGCGCAACGGCGCGGCGAGAGATCCGTTGTGCCGCAGTGGAGTTGCTGCCGTCAACGGCTGAAGTGGAAGGTGATCACGTCCCCGTCCCGGACCTCGTAGTCCTTGCCCTCCATGCGGACCTTCCCCCTGGCGCGCGCTTCCTTGATGGAGCCCGCTTCCGCCAAGTCCGCGAAGCCGACCACCTCGGCCCGGATGAAGCCCTTCTCCATGTCGGTGTGGATCTTGCCGGCGGCGCCCTTCGCATCGGTGCCGCCCTGGATCGTCCAGGCTCTCAGCTTGTCCGAGACGTGCGTGAAGAACGAACGCAGCCCCAGCACGTCGTAGCTGGCGCGGATGACCTTGCCCGAGGCCATCTCCATGAGCCCGCCGTCCGCCAGGAAAGCCGCGCGGTCCTCTTCCTCCAGGTCCATCAGCTCCATCTCGAGCTTGGCACACATGGGCACCGGCGGCGGGTCCAGACCTTTGAACTCGTCGGGGACGGGCGGCGACGCGACCTGGCCCTCGCCAACGTTCAGGATGCACAGGCGCGGCTTGAGCGTCAGGAAGGCGTAGCTGCGCAGCATCTTCTGTTCGGGCCCCGTCATCTGCACCGCCCGCAGGCCCTCCTCCTGTTCGACGGCCAGTCGGCACTGCTCGAGGACCACCTGCTCCTGCTTGAGGGCGTCGCGCTCAGGGACCGGCTTTCTGACATCCCTCTCGATCGCGTCCAGCCGCTTCTCGATCACTTCGAGGTCCGCCAGGAGCAACTCCTGATTCAGCGCGTTGTACTCGCGCAGCGGGTCCACCTCGCCGAGGATCTCAAACACGGACGGCGCCTCGAAGCAGCGCACCACCATCGCCATCGCGTCGCAGTCCCGCAGGGCGGCCACGGCTTGACCGCTCCGCTCGCCGCCGGCCAGATGCGAGAAAACGCCTCCGATATCCTCAAACTCGATCGTGGCGGCGACGGTTTCCTTGGGCGAGAGCATCTGCGCCAGGGCGTCCAGGCGGTCGTCCGGCACGCTGACCACGCCCAGCGACAGGCGCTCGGCCGCGTGATACACTCCCATGTCGCCGTGTGCGCCGGTGAGCGCGTTGAATACGGCTGTCTTGCCGCACTGGGGCAGCCCCACTATGCCGACTCTCATGGCCGTCTCCCCCTCGGCCGGTTCGGTGCGATAGCGCCCACAGCTTACCAGACGGCCGCCGCTTCCACAATAGGCCCCGGGACCGGCAGGACGGCGAGGGGCGCGTCGGGGAAAGCTTTGCGGCGCAGCGTGGGGCGCGATACAATGCCTGCCGTCGGGCCTCTCAGCCTGAAAGGTCTGCTTGCCTGGTAGTGGTCGGGAGGATCACGTGACGGTTGAACACTACGAATTCGGCAAGATCACGATTGACGGCAGGACGTACACGTCGGACGTCATCGTCTGGCCCGAGGGCGTGGACGACTCCTGGTGGCGCGTCGCGGGGCACGGGCTCTGCCAGAAGGATCTCGAACCCCTCCTGGACAAGAACCCCGACGTCCTCATCATCGGCATCGGGGCGTACAGGGCGATGAGGGTCCCGCCCGAGATGGTCCGTTACATGACGGGCAAGTGCGACGAGGTGCATGTTGAGCAGACGGACCGCGCCTGCGAGATCTACAACGAACAGGCCGGGGCGGGGAGACGCGTGGTGGCCGGCCTGCACCTGACGTGCTGAACGGCCAACAGGCCATGAGCCACTGATTAACACTGATGAAGACTGATCAACGTCAAGAAAGATGAACGGCCCGTAACCAATCGCCCCCTGTTCTTCAGGTCTGTGTCAACCCGTGGCTGAGGCCCATTCGAAGCGACGCCTCAGCTCATTGCAATGTGAATACCCCAGAGCCCCGTCGTGCTGCAGTCTGCCAACAACTATGCCCGGGCAAACCCCGACCTCATCAGCAAAGCGGACGATCCCCTGTCTGCTGATTGCTCCTTCGCGCACGAAACGTGCAAGGCGGCGAGGGGGAATGAGCCTGTTCTGAGCAAAGGTGTCTGCCTCCAGGTCTTGCTGATCCTCCGGCGTGGCCGTATCAACAAAGATCTGCCGCTTACCGTGCAAGAGGATGTGCGCCGCCTCGTGGAACAGACTAAACCAGAACTGGTCCTCCCACTTATATCGAAGGCTCAGTTGGATCAGGGCTTTCTTAGGCCGCAGCCAACGGGCTGCTCCGCTCGCACGCGTTCCGGGCAACTGGGGCACAAGCACCAAGGCCACACCAGACGCCGCGCAGAGCTCCTCCAGTCTAGGTTGGAACTCCGTAGGGTCGAGCCGGGTGAGCCCCCGAATCGAGTCAAGAGAGGCCCTGAACCTCTTCGCGTCGTATGCATTGCACTGGATGCTCTCCTCCAGTAGCTCTCCTTGACGAAGCCAAGCGACAAGAGAAGAAGGGGCACTCTTGAACGCTCGAGCCTTCCGCAATGCTACCTGCGTGGCTTTCAGTTTCTTCTCCCATTGCGCTGGCGAGGCGACCGCGAAGAAGCCCAGCAATTCCTGAACCTGGCGCACGTCGTCTTTGAAGCCCTGGATCCACCCTCGTTTGACCATCTCCTTGACGGGGAACCCGCTAAGCCACACTAAGCATCCCTGCAACCGGTGGCGTTCCTGCTCCAATGCAAGGTACTCACGGTAGCGCCTCTCCCGATTGTTCCAGAACGCCGCAGGAGCACCGAGTACGCGTTCGAGTTGCAGAGCTG
Source organism: Planctomycetota bacterium (assembly GCA_030628375.1). GTDB lineage: Bacteria > Planctomycetota > Brocadiia > SM23-32 > SM23-32 > DAOVRD01. The sequence goes on along the minus strand of DAOVRD010000017.1, from coordinate 2,963 downwards.
TTTCGGGCGTGAGGGCAGCCTTGTGTCGTACGATCTCATTGACGGTCTTCTTGGGCCTACCCATACGTCGGGCCAGCTCTGCCTGCGTCATACCCCGAACGTGGATCAGCTCACGCAAAGTATCCCCTGGAGGGGACACATAGTCCGGCGCGTATTCGCTGGTCGGGCTGCTACTCATGAGTGTCTACAATTCCGAGAATCCGCACCGCCGTAACGCGGCCCCAGTCCAAGCCTCCGCCGGGCTTCTCTGGCAGGGGTTCGTGCGCAGGCTCGAAAACCAAACGCTTGGGCCCGCGCAGATCAAGAGACAGCTGTCCTTGTCGGTCTGCCTTGAACTCGTGGCACCGCCCAGGAAGGAACCTGAAGTCGAGGAGGCAAGTCGCCGCGTCGAGTTCGTCGAGGCGCTTGTTCCTGAACAGTATATCCATTCCCCCTGCTCATGTCAAGCGTTTTGTTAACGAAAAGGGTTAATGGTTCCTGCACTGTGGAATCGGGCAACCCGACGGGCAACTCATCCGTCCGGGGTGCTCCCGGTGAGGCGGCGGCAGGCTTCCAGGTACTTCTGGCTGGTCTGGCGGACCACCTCGTCGGGCAGTTCCGGGGACGGCGGCACGTGGTCCCAGCCCGACTCGTCCAGCCAGTCGCGCACGTACTGCTTGTCGTAGGAGAACTGCGGCCCCCCGGGCCGGTACGTGTCGGCCGGCCAGAACCGCGACGAGTCCGGCGTGAGCACTTCGTCCACCAGCGTCAGCGTTCCGTCGCAGTGGCCCCACTCGAACTTCGTGTCGCTGATAATGACGCCCCGCCCGGCCGCGTACCGGGCCGCCTTGCCGTAGACCGCCAGGGAAAGCTCCCGTATCCGCCCGGCCAGCTCGGCCCCCACCATCTGCTCCACCTGCGCCATGGAGAGCGGGAGGTCATGACCCGCCTCGGCCTTGGTCGTGGGCGTGAAGATCGGCTCGGGCAGCTTGTCGCTCTCCTTCAACTCGGGCGGAAGCTCGACTCCACAAACGGTCCCGTTCTCGCTGTACGAACGCCAACCCGACCCCGACAGATAGCCGCGCACGACGCATTCCACCGGCACCACCTCCGCGCGCCTGACCAGCATGGTGCGCCCGCGCAGCAGGTCGCGGTGCGGCCCGACCTCCGGCCCCATGCCGTCCACGTCGGTCGTGATGAGGTGGTTCGGAACGACGTCGGCCAGGTATTCCAGCCAGAACTCCGTGAGGTGGGTCAGAACCTGCCCCTTCCACGGGATGGCGGCGCGCAGGATCACGTCGAAGCAGCTTATCCTGTCCGTGGTGACGATCAGCAACCTGGAATCCAGGACGTAGATATCGCGGACCTTGCCGCGATTGAACAGCTCGAGCCCCTCCAGGTTCGTCTGCACCAACGCCTGCGGCATTTTCATTGCACCACCTCCCTGGCGCTCCCCGGCGATGCGAAACGGCGGCGGCGAACGGCGCCCGCGCATGAAGCGGGCGCTGCTATTCGCTAACGTCAATGACGAACTGCTGAGCTGCCGTGCCCACCCTCTCGACGGAAGTGCTGACCACCTTGTACGTCCCCCAACTGAGGTCGCCCTCGTTGAGCTGCCGCACTTCCCTGTCAATGGTGGCCGTCACAACCACCTCCGCTCTTCCGGCCGCGTCCGGAGTGCCCGAGAGCAGCCCCGAGTCCTTGTCAATCTTGAGCCACGGCGGCGCCTGCTCGAGGGCGAACTTCGGCTCTTCAATGTCCCAGAAGCCCATCCCCTCCTTGCCGCGGTTCCTCGCGTCGCCCAGCGATCGAATGGCGGCGAGCGAGCAGCCGTACTGCTGGCCGACCCTGGCCGCCGTCACCGGCCTGCTATAGATGAAGGGCCTGGGAGCCGCCACGTAGTCGGAGGACCAGCTTCGCTTCCCCCGCTCGTCCACGGCGACCACCCGATAGAAGGCCTTGTTGGCGTTGGGCAGGTTCAACCCGACCCCCACGACAACCAGCTCGGTGTCCGGTGTTTCGGCCACGAAGTTCGCGGGGAACGGGTTCGCCAGCTTGTCCTTGGTCGCGCCCAGGTTGACCTGGTAAGGCTCGTCGCTGACCGAGAAGGCCATCTCGTCGCTGCCGTAGACGCGGTACTTCGCCGGCTTCCGGCCCACGGGGTTGGGCTTCCAGCGCAGCGTGCCGACGCCGCGTTCGGGGTCGTGGTCCAGCGTCACGTCCAGGGGCGGGGTGGGGGCGTGGGCGGTGAAGCTCCACGTCCGGCTCCAGGGCCCCCAGACGCCCTTGTCGTCCTTGGCCCGCACGCGCCAGTAGTAGGTGCGGTCCGGGGTCAGCAGGCCGACGTAGGGCAATGTGTACTGCGCCTTGCCCTTGTCGGGCGTGCGGGAGATGAGCTTCCGGAAGTTCGTGGACAGCGGCCACCGCATGTCCGGCCGGTCCGAGAGTTGCCAGTGGTAGTCGGCGATCCGGTGCCCGTCGGCGTCCTCCGGCTGCGCCCACTTGAACACGATGTCCGTGCCGTCGGCCTCGCCGCCGTCGGCCGGGAAGACCGGCGCGGGCGGGGCCTGCGGCGGCCGGCTGGCCGATCGCTCGACCCACTCGTGCGTGATGCGCACCTTCCGCTCGCCCGGCGACTCGTCGGTGTAGACGAACCCGTTCCGGCCAATGACCATCCCCGGCATGCCGACCGCGGCCATCTGCACATCGCCGATGATGGTCAGGCCCTTCAGGCGCGCGTCGCCCTCGAGCCGGCAGCGCAGGAAGAACTGGTGGAACGGACCCCACTCGGACGGGAACTGGTAGTCCAGGATCCCGCTCGCGATGTCCGTCCACTCCTTGCCGTCTTTGGAGACGGCGATGTTCGCTCCCTGGCCTTCCGCTTCGAACCGGCCACCGACGAACGGGTAAGGGGCCTGCATCTTCCAGACGATGGTGCCGGTCTGGCCTGCCTCAGCCGCCAGGCCGTCGGGGGCCGGCCGGAT
>DAOVRD010000184.1 GCA_030628375.1 Planctomycetota bacterium | reverse complement strand
TCACCCGCCAACACGTGCGGAACAACGTTGCCGTGCAGTGTATGCCAAAAGTCCTTCCCCTTCAACAGGGGCGACTTGCTGGGATCACGGACTCCCTCACCGACCGGATGACAAAGAACAAGCCGTCAAGGACAGACACTGCAATTCGCCCCCGTCCAGGGCAAGCAGTGGTTGCTTATGATCGCTCCTTGAAAGCGATGGCGACGTTAGTGGCATTGTCTCGTGCTGGACAGGATCTTGCGCCAGGCGTTGTCACAGCTCGGGGCAGCGCCCCGTGTGAATATGAAATTGCGCGCCGTGCCTTGGGTCCGGTCGAGCTCGTTGGCGTTGCTGAGCTCGAAGCCGTGTGCTGAGAAGGATGCCCCCATCGGGCACAAGCGCAATGTGGTGCCTCGGCGATCAGCTTGCCGTGAGAACGGATGAGCACGATGGCGTGGGTACTGGCCTGCTCGTTGTTCCTCGCCAGCACCTCCATCACGGCTGCCCTGGTCTGCTGGCCCCTCAGGTTCCTCGCAATCGCCTTGCCGTCCGTGCCGATGCAGACGATGGTGGGGATGCTGCTGTGGCACGCCTGGCATCCGCTGCTCGATCAACCCCTTCAGCAGATACCTGTGACAGTGCGGATCTTCCTCAGGCTCGAAGCACAGGAGAGTGACCGCTCCGCTGGAAGCCATCTCCGCCAGCTTTCCGAGTTCCTCTTCTTGCTGGTGCATCTCCTCGAAGTAGCGTTCCTCGTATTCGGGCCAGGAGGTCTTACCATCCCGCCAATCGCGGAGAAGCTTCCGGCTCGGTGCCACCGTCCGACACCATTCCACGATCGCCAGGCTCTCGCGCTTGAACCCCCGTGGCCAGTATCGCGTCACCAGGATGCGTTTTCCATCTGATTCCTCGACGGCATCGTAGACTGACTTCGTCTTCACCATGGTTGGTCCCGATGGATGTCGCGGTCGACAGGGGTTCTCCCTGTGGCAACGTGGGTGTGTCACGCAGGCCACGTTCCTTGACGGGGCAGGGCGAAGAGTCGGCCTAACCCTACCATCATATCTCGGCGGCTTCCACTCTCTTTGCCAGCTTGATGCCTTCCTGAACCTCCTCAAGTAGGTAGATCTCGGTGGTATCTGTGCTCACGTGCCCCAGCAGTATCTTGGCGTCCTCCTTGCCGAGGGCCGCCCGCACTCGCGTTGCTGCAGTCCGTCGTAGATCGTACGGGGCAAAGCGCTCAACGCGGGCGCGCTTGCACGCTCGCTGGACCGCGTGGTATAGCGAGTTCACGTTGTAACTCACGCCGGGCTTGATCATCGGATGCGCCCGGCGGTTCGTGCCTGCTCGATTCCCCTGATCCATCGGCGTCTGCCTCTGGGCGAATCTTCGCTCCCTCATCTCCTGTATGGCATCAGCTGGCGTGAAAACAGGGATCTTCGAATCGGGATCCTCGATCCGGGCCCGTAGAATGGCCTGCGCCTTGGCAGCCAACGGGATAACGCGAAGACGCTGCCGGTAGGCTGTCTTGTGGTCGCCTACCGGGCCTGCGTCACGGCCGGGGACGTAAAGCCAGCATTCCGGATCGTCTTGGACTATGTCGAATGGACGCATGCGGCAGACTTCGCTAGGCCTCATAGCCGTCAGCCAGATCAGCCGCAGCATGTCAGCCACCACGGTCGTAAGGTGCTTTGCGACTTCCTCGAATTCGGCTTCCGTAACAGGGGCTCGTTTGGGCCTGTCCTTGGCAGCAGAGCGGCCTGAGCGCAAGGGGCACACTTCCTTGAGCCGCTGCCTCTGGCCCTCCGTGGTTATCTCGCGGCCGATACCCCATTGCCATATCCTGTAGACCTGGTTGATCACCTGATTGATGCTGCTACGCGTGTAAGCGACCTGTTCCTCCTCGTGATTCGTCCTGAAGTATCGGTACGACACCATGCGGCTCTGCACGGCCTTCAGTTCATCAGGGCCGAAATCAGTCACGGGCCACTTGCGGTAGGGTTCTATGAACCGCTTGAGTCTCTTGACTCTGATAAGGTCGGGGTTGGGCCGACCGTCGCGCATGGGCACCAGGTACCCCTCGGCCCACTCGACATACTTGTCCAGCAGGTCGCCCACCGTTACAATGGCGGCTGGATTGACCATCTTGGCGATGGCCTCATACGGGTTCTCGAAGGCGAGCACTTTGTGCGGATGTTGGTTGAACAGGTCGAGCCAATTGCCGAACGCTGCGTAGATCTGGCCCTCGGTTCGCTCTCCCACGGGGCCGAAGCTGACGGTCGTCCGCTTTCCGTCCGGCTTGTAGATATCCGCGACGAAGCACCCTTGTTTCTGTCGCAGCTTGGGCGGTTTCCGCGTGCCTGGCATCGTCCGGCCCTCAGTCAACTCAGTCATTTCAGCCCTGGCATTAGAGCGGTTTTATCAGAATTCGCCGCAGAATGCAAGCCATCGCCGCAGAATCGGCGCAGAATGGGGCCGAAAACGGGGATTGGAGGAGATCGGACGAGATCGGACGAGAGACGCGTGATAGGCTTAAGTGCTTTTCTGAAAGCAAGTTGCGACTACGTTGCTTCGGTGCGCCCGTAGCTCAGGCGGATAGAGCGGCGGTTTCCTAAACCGCAGGTCGCAGGTTCAAGTCCTGCCGGGCGTACCACCTAACTTGTTGTTGGGGATCATCGCCTTCTTCCGAACTTTCTGAAACGGCATGTCGCAGCGCGCAAGTTGGACGAACTCGCCGCAACTCTGACCGAAGGCCCTCCGGCCGATCCAGGTGCCCCGGACCAGGGAGGTAGGAGTAGAAGCCCAAGGGAGTTCTTCATGAGTCAGGCGAAGGAAACGAAGGATGAAAGACTTGAGTATCGATAGGGTTCGGCAGGCTGTGCGTGAGACTTATGGGAAAGTGGCCCAGAAAGACGCTGGCTGTGGGTGCACCCCCTGACCTTGTTGTGGTCAGCAAGAACAGCCGACCACCGAAGACCTGTCAGTTCGCCTGGGGTATTCGAACGAGGACGTGTCCTCGGTGCCGGAAGGCGCGGGAGAACGCGGCCAAGGCGGGCATGACCAACGTGGAGTTCCGTTTGGGAGAAATGGAGGCCCTGCCTGTTGCGGATGATTCGGTGGACGTGATCATCTGCAACTGCGTAATGAACCTGTCTCCCGAGAAGCCGAAGGTATTTGAGGAGGCATTCTGCGTGTTGAAGGGAGGCGGACGGCTGGCGGTCACCGACATCGTTGCGACGGCGCAGCTACCTGGCGAGGTGAAGCAAGACTTGGCCCTGCATGTAGCCTGCGTGGCAGGCGCCGCCCCGATGGACGAGCTGAAGTCCATGTTGGAGGGTGCCGGATTCGCCGACGTCCGAATAGCGCCCTTGAACGGGAGCCGAGACCTTGTTCGGGAGTGGGCGCCGGACAAGAACCTGGAGGACTTCATCGCTTCAGCAACCATTGAGGCAATCAAGCCACGACGGAAGCGAGAAGCAGACATGGCCACAGACTGAAAGGTCGCAGGCTCGAGTCCTGCCGCCTGTCCCGAGCCCGCCGAGGGCGGCGTACCACCCCCAACTCTATATCCGTAACCGCTTGCGACTTAGCGCTCTGTGTGTACTCCCCCTCATGTCTTGGCCCAAGAGGGCGCAGACAAGCGGTGCTCGGAACTTGCTGGGGCCCACACTGGGATGTTCGTTCCCCTGGCCCTGGCCTGTGGGTTGCATGTGCGACCCCGCGGAGTTCCCTCCCTGCCGAGTCAACCGCGATGACTGCGCACGATCTTGCACCACCACTCATAGAGTGGATAGTCGGGTGCGGGAATGAAACGCGCCAGGCGCTCTACCCGCGTCAAGGCTGCTACGATGCTCTCATGAGGCACATCCGCAGTTGCGCTCCAGTCCCTGATGACCTCGGCCGTGGTCAGTATCCGGACTCCCCTGCGGCCAGCGACCTCTATCGCTTTCCGGTCATCACTGGCCAAGGACCAGCCCCGCGCATCAGCAATCGCCAGTGCCATGGCCTCCCCGTCGTCCAAGTCCACGGCTAAGCGAACGAAGAGATCGGTCTCAGGGCCAGTGGCGACATCGCAGGGAATGAGGACTCCTGCGTCCTGGTAAAGGCTCAAGTCAACTGGACTCTTCTGGACGGTTCCGTCTTCGTTGGTCGTCTTGAGGAAGATGGCTTCATTGGCCACGGCCCTGGGAAGATGCCACTTGAGGGCTGTCTGAGGCAGCCAAGTGCGCAAGTCGCCCACTGCGCAGAGGTTGATGAGGCAACAGGTATCCAGAACCACGTCAGTCATGAGAACTCCACGCGGTCGACCTAGACGTTGGCCCCAGTGCACATCCTCCTGAGGACCGTCTCATTGCAGAGGCAGTCATGACGGACTGTGGCGCAGCAAGGACCGTTGAAAGGGCAGTTCGATAATCTCCCTGTCACCGTTGCTTGTTGTCTCTGGACGGTTCACACATCCTTGAACGATCTCACGTGCACTGACTCGGTCACAGCGCAGGAAGCCCGCCAATTGGCCTTCGGTTATCTTCCCTTTGCAGAAGGCCGCTACGGCCAGGTACTTGTAGCGCTCTGGGTACTCCGCCTCAGCCTCGGTCTCAGGAGCCTCAAGCTCAAGCTCCCTCCTCAGTCTCTCAGGCTTGAACCCTTTCTCGCGCAGTAGGCTCCAGGTGCCTTTGTCTATCAAGGCGAGCTCTTCCAGGCGCAAAGTCATGGCTTGCGCCGACACCAGATAGTCGGCACTGAGCTTGCAGAGGTCAGCCACTTTGAAATCACCAGTGCTCCGCGCTACGTCATAGAAGCGCTGGCGGACCGATCTCCTTGGCATAAGGAAGTTGGCGGCAAAGGTATCGCAGAACCGCTCTCCCCTCGGTTTCCGTGCTCCCTCGAGGAGGTAATCGACCCCAGCTTTGTGGCGCTCTGACAGGAAATGGGCATACTCGTGAGCGAGAGTCCAACGCCGACGCTCTGCGGGGTGCTTCCTGTTGACAATGACACAATACCCCAGGGCCGCAACGTGAGCATACATCCCAGCAATATCGGAGGGCAGTCCGACTACGAATATCCTCAGTCCAGCACAGTCCTCCAAGGTCTTGCGCAGTTCCAAGACAGGCTGGTCGCCAACAGCCAGACGCCCCCGCTCGCGCTCTGAGATGTCTTCGGCGAATTGCTTAACATCTGCCCCGCGGGGAACGTGCACCTCGCTCGGATAGTCAACCACCAATTCGGCGCCCTCGATTTTCTCCAGCTCTCGGTAATCGTCCACAAGACGCTGGAACTCGCCGATGGCGCGATCGATCTCCTCCAGATCGTTACGCGAAGACCTAACGGCTGCTCTAAGGTGGGGTTGCAGTTCGACGGGTGCTTCCCGTCGCCCTACGATCTCGTGCACGGTACGCCCGTAGTGGCGCGCGAGACGGACTATCTCTTCAGGGTCGGGTAGGCGGATGCCGCGCTCGGTAGCACTCAGCGTGGGACGGCTAACACCGAGAAACTCGGCAGCTTCTTCCTGGGTGATGCCCCGTGCTTTCCTTGCCGCAGTAAGCCTCTGGCCAATAGCGTGCGGATCAAGTTCGTTCTCTTGAGCCATCGCCGTCCTCCTCTTCAGTTTCCCACCCATTCGGTCCACCCAAGGCGGGATTCCCCGGCAGTTTGAATGAGCTGAAGCCATTCTTGCCTGTATCTCAGAAGGAGTCTTCGCCAGCCCTCGGCTTCCTCTTCCGTTCGGATAACTTTCGTCCCGAACAAGTGGTCGCACAGACGCGAGGGCAGTCTCCCGCCTTCCAGTTCAGCCAGGTCAGAGACTTGCAGCAAGACACACTTCAGGTAGTCCAGTTCCTGTTGCGGTATGCATTCGAACTCGCCGGGAGAACGGAATAGGTCATAGTGGTATCTCCGAGGGTCTTCGTCTATCCCAGCAGTCAGCAAGGCCTGTCGTCTCCCGATGCACGCTGGACATACTCCGCAACTCTTGCCGCGGCCAGGCACTCGGCGTGGGTAATGAACGCAGGAGACTGAATCACGCGCGAGTTCCTGAAGTCCATCTTCCGAGAGCGTGCGAACCGTCTCAGCCTTGGTCCATTCCTGGAACGGAAGCTTGAATTCTATCTCCCTGCCCGCGACACGGGTAGTTAGCTCACCCATCAGGCGGAGGAACTGCGGATGAGCAGATTTGGTGGCCCGCGCTGCCACCGCCATGTCTCTCATGAGTGGGAGGTTCAGGGCACCAATTCCGTTCTCGTACACTTCCACGACAGATGAGTCGAGGGCACATGCGACAGCGCCTCCGAGCGCGGCGAACATGAACGATCTGCACCGTTGAGACGTCTCCTGAGAAGACATCCGAGGAGGATGTCGCAAGGCGGTTCTCACTACCACTGGGAGCAGCCTGCGCTTGTACCTTCTCTCAAGCATGGTCAGGTGCCTGAACACGCGCTGTTTCTGGCGTGGCTGGTGCCACGCCGTGACCGCTACCATGGGCTCCTTGCGGTTGCGGAGTTGATTCGCCAGCCCAGCCGCAGAATCCAGTCCCCCGCTGTAAAGGCAGATGATAGGATTGGATGGTGGCGGTCCGCAGAACACACGCTGCCATGCTCCCCCGGGCCCAAAGAAGGAGAACCGCCAGTGGTCATCGCTCAATAGGCGTAGCGATTCCTGCAAGAGCGACGAAACCCCATCCTCGAGCCAAAAGTCTGGGCTGCCGACCTGTACGGCTATGGCTACATTGCGTAACCCAGACGCGCCTGCACTGTGCCGATCTCTCTTAGCAAGACGGTCGCACACGTAAACAGCCATGCCAATGCGCACGAAATCCGTTGCAAGGGGCGGAAGGTTGCACCACAGAGCCCCGGCAAGTTGCACTTCATCGATGCGGAAGTCTCTTCCGCTCGCGAGAACGCCTTGGCCGTCGGGACACGGACCATAGGTGACCCGATAGCTGTGCTGGTAGGTGATCGCCTGCATTCAGGTCTCTATTCCCGAAGCAGAGACATGTCAGTCAGCTGCCGCCTTCTTTGCTCTTTCGCCGCCTCCGACAACGCAGGCATTTTCGGGGCTTCATGTGGGTTGCTGGCCACCTTCGCCGCGAGTTGGCGGATGTCCTCCATCCCTTCTTGCTTCACTTGGCCAAAGAAATTCCTAAGGGATGAGAACGTCCACGGGTTCTCCGCAGGCGCAAGGCGAAAGCTGACCTGGTCGAAGAACGTATCAAGAGCCGACACGAAAACGTTTCTCATGACTTGTTTTCGCGTCAAGCGCCTGTCGGCCTGCCGCTCAAAGAGCTGTGCATAGTCACGCCCGATTGAGCATCGCGCGACGATTTCTGCAACGGGACCATTGTCTCCTGCTGCTGCGGCAAGCAACTCACCCAGAGGCAGCAACTCGACCAGGTTCTTCGCTGCTACATAGAGGCATCGGACAGTTTCTTCGCGGACCTCCCCGACGCTGGGGCGTTGAGCGACGAGTTTCATCAGGGCGCGCCAACGTGCGCTGTGACGGTCCTTGAGGTTAAGGGTCTCGTTCTCCGCCATCGTATCTCTCCCATATCCTGAGCTACGTTACGCAATCCATGCTACCATACGGCGCTGACATTGTCAAGCCGAAACCGCGATAAACGGCGTATTTGTAAAACGCCTGTCTTGTTCTTGTCCTCTCCAGGACGGCGAGCATCGTCTCGGGAGGCATACATCACGACGGGAAGAGGGATTCTGTTGCGTCACGCGTGGAAGTCCGCAACGCGTCCCTCCGCGTCCCTGTAGGGAATGCCTGCCGCTTGTGGGCAATCCAGTGGCACCGCGTGCATAGTCAGATGCAATCGCACGCCCCGGTCGGTCGTGTATGCCCCATTTCTGATACCGGAAATGGTGAGCAGTCCCAGCGTCTCCGACGAGTTCATCGCAGTCCTTGCATCGGCCCTTAGAACGTTCCTGGGCGCGGGGGCGGACTCGCTTCCATTCCTCGGAGGCCGCATGGGTCGCAAAGACCGACTGCACTGCCAGGCGGCAGCGGCTTCCGCCAACCGCTGCGTCCACCCGTCAGTTGCCTCCCGAAAGCGCGGGGGACCGGATTGACAAGGCAATTGGCGGGGCTTATAGTTCCCCCAATTGCGGACGCCGAAATCCGGCTGCGGGGATACTTGGCGAATCTGAGGGGAGGCCCGCATGAATGAGGTTACCATCCATGGTATGAGGAGGGGAAGCGATGCTTGTTCTC
>DAOVRD010000244.1 GCA_030628375.1 Planctomycetota bacterium | reverse complement strand
CTCTACAAGGAGTTATCGGAGAAATCCACCCACAATTGAATGGCCCTGGCCGCCGGGCCCATCGTGCCGATAACGGGTCGGCTTTGGAGTATAATGGCCACCCGGCATGGCGGTTCCAGGGCCGGGGAGAATGGGATGTATATGATCAAGTTGCTGGTTGCCGTTCTGAGGATTTACACTTTCGTCCTCATTGCCCACGCGGTGTTCTCCTGGCTTCCCCCTGAGCGCAGGGGCAATGAAGTCTACCGCTTCATAGAGGCGTTAACGGGCCCTGTCCTGCGTCCCTTGCGCAGGATTCTGCCGCCGGTGGCGGGCCTGGATCTCTCAGTGATCGTGGCCATCATCGCGGTGGAGGTGTTGGGCCGCTTCTTGCTTGGGCTGGCCCGGTAGGCCAGGGGGGCGATATCAGCTTCCGCTCGGCAGGGCCTGTCGTAAGACCGTTTCGGTGTCGGCGATGGCGGCTCCGGCCTTGCGCATCTGTTCCAGGGCCAGCTCTGCGTCTGCCTCGCCGACGCCCCTGACGGCATCAGCGACCACCGTGACCGCACACCGTCGGTTCAGCAGGCCCGTTACTGCGCGGTGGACGCAGTACTCGGTGGCCACGCCGTAGACGAAGACCCGTCGGGGCGCCAGGGCGCGCGCGACGTGAGCGGCGGCGGGGACAGTGAAGACATCAATATCCTGCTTCTCAATGACGAGCTGGGGAATCTGGCCGGCTGCCAGACGGCTGATCTGCTCGTCGAGTCTGTCGGGGTCGGCGAGTTCCGCACCGGCCGGAGAGGTGGCTTCGATCTTCCTCTGCCCGGGGGTGCCCGCGACGCAGTGCGGCGGGAACTGCTCGAATTCCGGGTCGTCGGGAGCGTGGGCGTCCGCACTGGCAACGATGGGTATGCGGTGGTCCACGGCGAACCGCGTCAGCTTCTCCAGGTTCGGAACGATGGAGGCGGCGTCCGGCACGGATAGCTTTCCGTCCGCGTCCATGAAGTCGTGCTGAGTGTCCACGTCCCAGAACACGATGTCCGCCCTCATAGTTTCTTCCTTTCCAATTCCCTGGCGGCGGAGGCGAACTTGTCGCGCAAGGCGGGGCTGATCTCGACGGGGTAGGGCTCCGGACTGCTGAGACGGCGGTGCTTTTCCGGCAGGCGATGCAGTTGCCGGGCGGCGTATTGCCTTATCTGCTCCAGGCTGCGCATGTCGGCCACCGGTGCGCCGTCGAGCATGATCGTGTTCAGCAGGGCCTCGGCCTCGCGGGGGCATTGCTCCTCCGCGCCGGCTATGACGTCGCGGGTCAGCATTCCCGTGGCGGCATCGCTGTAACGATGCACCTGCTTCGGTCCCGGATATGTGGCCTTGTCCGGGCTGAGCTTTATGCAGGGCTCCCAGCGGCCGTCCTTTTCGATGCTCACGAGCTTGTAGACTCCCCCGAGGAAGGGGGCATCTTCGCTGGTCACCATCCTGGTGCCCACTCCGAAGCCGTCCAGCGCTGCCCCGTCTTTGATGAGCTTCTCGATGGCGTATTCGTCCAGGTCGCCGCTGGCCACGATTGTCACGTTCTCGAGTCCTGCCTCGTCGAGTAACCGCCGCACCTGTTTGCTGAGTTCGGTGACGTCCCCGCTGTCTATCCTGACGCCGCGCATGCCGGGTGCCGCCCGGATAGCCCTCTTCGCTCCTTCGAGGACGTCGTACGTGTCAATCAGCAGGACGGACTGGTCTCCGTAGAGGCGATAGTAGCCGCGGAACGCTTCTTCCTCGCTGTCGAAGGCCATGATGAAGCTGTGGGCCTCCGTCCCGGAGACGGGGATTCCCATCCGACGGCCGGCCTCGGCGTTGGAAGTGGCCACGCAGCCCCCGATGTATGACGCCCGGGCGGCGAGCGTTCCTGCGTCGGGGCCGTGGGCGCGCCGGCTGCCGAAGTCCATCACTGCCCGTTCCTTGCCGTCCAGACACGCGGCCTGCACCACCCGCGCTGCCTTGCTGGCGACAAGCGTCTGATAGGTGACCATGCTGAGCAGAAAGGTCTCCACAATCTGAGACTCTATGATGGGCGCCTCCACGCGGAGGAACGGCTCGCCCGCGAACAGCGGCGTGCCCTCGGCGACGGCTTCCAACTTGCCCGTGAAAGAGAGGTCGCCCAGGTAGTCAAAGAACTCCCCACCGATGCGCTTGAAGACCGGGAGCTGGCGGAGGTAACCGATCTGCTCGCCTGAGAACCGCAGGTTCTGCAGATAGGAAACAGCCTGCTCCAGGCCGGCGCAGACCAGGTAAGAACGATGTCGGGGCATCTCCCGGACGAACAGCTCGAACGCGGCCCGTTCCGTCAGGCCGAGTTCAAAGTAGGCCGCCGCCATGGTGAGTTCGTAGAGGTCGGTCGAGAGCGCCCGTCCATGTTGTGTCAGGCCCATGATCTTGCCAGGTGCTTCCGTATGGTATTTCTTGCGTCCACACGCGCCAGTATACCGCATCGGCGGGGTCTTTCAATCGGAAGCCCGTGTTTTGCCGATGTCCGTCCAGGTTGATTCCGGCTGGCAGCGCGGGTAGAGTGAATGCCGGGGTTGTCGTCAGGCGCCGGGCGAGAGGCACAGCAAGGCTTTTCCTCACGAGGCAGAGGGGTTGTCGCGATGTTCGTGTTGGCAGCGGCGGGCGAAGGATGGAAGCTGGGCGGCGTGCTCAGCCCGGTGGATATCGGTGTGATCCTCGTGCTGCTCGTCAGCTTCGGCATCGGCTACTGGACGGGTTTCGTGTGGCAAGTGATACGGATTGTCAGTCTGGTGGCCAGTGTCTGGATCAGCGTGGTGTACTCTCCGGTCGTTGCCGAATCGCTGCGTGGGCCGCTCGGTCCGCCCCTGGCGCGCGTGGCGGCTGCGCTTGGCGTCTTCCTCGCCGCCCTTATGCTTTTCTACCTGGTTGGCTTCCTGTGCCGGAAGCTCATTAACGCGATCAAGTTGGATAGGCCGGACCGCATCATGGGCGCCCTGTTCGGGCTTGCCAAGGGCGCCCTGCTCATCGGCGTAATCGCCTTTATCATCCTGCGGTACGTGGACGAGGACCGCGCGGTCTACAAGCACACCGCTCAGTCGGTCGTCGCCACATTCACGGCCAGGTGCGTAGGGGGCATCCTGCAGGTCCTGCCGGGGGTCGCGCGGGAGAAGATCGGGGGCGGCTAGGATCCCTCTTGCCGCCTGCGTATCAAACTAAGACCTGTTTGCACGCCGGCCCCGTGCCCTGCCGATCTATCGCAAACCGGTCTGTGTACTTGCGTCTGGTGGGCCGCTTGCCGGGCCATGTTGCGCGCTCCCGCCTTTGTCTATCTTCCGGCATGGGGCGACGTAATGCCCTGCCTGTCAGCGACTTATGACTGCCCTCCCGCACGTTACCGCGTGGCGGGGGGCGACTCGTAGCCAGCCCCCCGAGTCCTTTCATCCTCTTTGCGCGGGAACTTCCTCGGGGGGGGCCGCGTTCTGGCATTGCTCTTGCGTATGTACATGTCGGTTTCATTTTGCATCATCCAGCGGTCTTAGGAGAGGGATCCTCCGATGGGGGATATGGTGCCCGCACGTAGACTGGCGCACAGTTTCAGTAATTGTGCGGAGCTTCTGGGTGCTGTCGGTCACAAGATCGATCGCGATGCCCTGGTGAAATGCCTCACCCAGGAGGAAGGCCAGGCCCTTGAGGTGAGAAAGGCGCTTGAGGGGCGCCGCAAAGCGGCGCAGATCGCACCGGAAGTGGTCGAGCGCATGGACCGCCTTCGGCAGCGCCTGGTGGAAGGGCTCTCGTCTGCCGCGTCGGCTCTGCTGGGCGTGCATCCGATCCCATCAACTCCCGGCGAACTCGTTGGGCTGCTGAAGACATCGCCACAGCGGGAAAAGGACGCACTGGCTGATACGGTTCTGCTCAACGGGCACGGGCAGTTCCTCGAGCCGCGTTATATCAGCGCTGCCGAATTCCGAAAGGCCGTAAAGGAGCAGGAGAAGGACGCACGGCTGGCGCTGGTGAAACTGGTGCCTCACTTGCAGCAGGAACTGCGGAAGCGCGGCTTCGAGATGCCGGAGGACAGGATCCGCAAACTGTTCGATCCGAAATGCGACGACCCTGAGGTGCCTCGCTGCCTCAAATGGATTCTGCGGAACTTGAACGGGGAGTTCAACGGCGGCCTTGTCGACATCCAGGAGATGGTCGGAGACAAGGATCCCGACCAGTGGCTGGATGCCACGCGGAAGACGCTTCAGTTCCGCAGCCATACGGCCATGCACAAGGCCATCGCAGAAGCCACCAGCCTGAAGTACGATTGCGTTCACAAGGCCCTCAGCGGCCGGCACAAGGCGAAGCGCGTCCAGGCCGAGATCAAGTACTGCCTGGACAGGTGGCTTGAAGACGTGGCGGCGGGCCGAGCGCCGGACATCGAGGAAGATTACCGGGGCGTGCCGGTTGAGCAGGTGCGCGCCTTGCTGCCCGTGCTGGAGCAGAAGTTCTCCTGCAAAGAGGGAATGTACCGCCTGATCGCGGCGCGTACGGGCGTCAAGCCCGGTTCGGTGCGCCGATACTTCCACAGCAACGGCCAGCTCAAGTACGCTCCCCTCAGCGTCTACCGTTCGGCCGAGGCCCTGGCAGAGGAGGGGCCGGGTCGCTATCGGCCGAGGTCATACCTGGCGGACAATAGGACGCGCCGCGTTGCGCGGCGGCTCGCCCAGCGGGCCCAGGAAGTGCTGGAGCAGTGGCGGCGCGCAGGCGAAAGCGACGAACTGGAGATCGCTTACAAGGAGCTTCGGCTGGCGCTGATCGTTGCTATCAAGCAGCAAGCGCACGGCTCCGCCGCAGCGCTGTGAGAACGCGGTTCCCATGCGCCGGGTCCGCGGACGGCTGCCCCGCCGGTGTCAGGTGCCCTCCTGCCAGCCCGCCATGTACTGCTGCTGGCGTTCGGTGAGCTTGTCGATAGTGATGCCCATCGTTTGCAGCTTCAGTTGGGCGACCCACTGGTCTATGTCTTCCGGCACGCGGTAGACCTTCGGCTCCAGGTCGGCCGTGTTCTTCACGGCGAATTCCGCAGTGAGGGCCTGCAGGGCGAAACTCATGTCCATCACGCACGCCGGGTGGCCCTCAGCGGCGGCGAGGTTGATCAGGCGTCCTTCGGCGAGCAGGTAGAGCCGCTTGCCGTCCTCCAGGCGGAACTCGTCCACGTTGGGTCGCACCTGGCGCACGATGTCTTCGGCCAGCTCGGAGAGGTTGTCAATACTGATCTCGACGTTGAAGTGTCCGGAGTTGGCCAGCAGCGCCCCGTCTTTCATCTTCAGGAAATGCTCCTTGCGCAGCACCTCGGCGTTGCCCGTTACTGTGACGAACAGGTCGCCGCGCTTCGCAGCCTGGTCCATGGGGAGCACTTCGAAGCCGTCCATGGCCGCTTCGAGCGCCCTGAGGGGATCCGTCTCCGTGACGACAACGTGCGCTCCCATTCCCTTCATGCGCATGGCCAGACCCCGTCCGCACATTCCGTAACCCGCCACCACCACGTTCATTCCCGCCAGCAGCACCCCGGTCGCCCTCAGGATGCCGTCCACCGTGCTCTGCCCGGTGCCGTAGCGGTTGTCGAACAGGTGTTTGGTCATGGCGTCGTTGATGGCAAAGACCGGGAAGCGCAGGACACCGTCTGCTTCCATGGCGCGCAGCCGATTGACGCCCGTGGTGGTTTCCTCCATGCTGGCGACGATGTTGTCGGCCAGGTCGGTGCGCTTCGTCAGTATCGTGGTCACCAGGTCGGCGCCGTCGTCCATGGTCAAGTTCGGCTCCAGGCTCAGAGCCGACGCGATGTGGCTGTAGTAGGTCTGGTCGTCCTCTCCGCAGCGTGCAAAGACGGGCGTCTCATAGCGCTCTGTCAATGCGGCCGCCACGTCATCCTGCGTGCTGAGGGGGTTGGACCCGCATAGCACAACCTGGGCGCCGCCGGCCTTGAGTGTTCTGGCCAGGTTGGCAGTCTCCGCCGTGATGTGCAGGCAAGCCGCTATGCGCACGGCTGCCAGCGGCCTCTCTCGTTCGAAACGCTTCCTGACCTCCGCCAGCACGGGCATGGCCTGATCGGCCCACTCAACGTGGCGAACGCCTCCTTCAGCGAGGGACGGATCGTTTATGTCGTACTCCATCTTCACCTCCGGGCGGGAAGCAGAATGGTGTCAAAGGAATGCTTGGGGAAGCGGGACGCCTCAGCGCCCGCGCCTTCCCACCGGCCTGGGGTCAGATGCCGGCCTTTTCTCGCAGCAGGTCAACCTTGTCGGTCTTTTCCCAGGTGAAATCCGGGTCGGTCCTGCCGAAGTGCCCGAACACGGCGGTCTTCCTGTAAATCGGTCGGATCAGGTCCAGGCTGGCGATGATGCCGCGCGGCGTCAGGACGAAGCACTGACGGATCAGGTCGGCTATCCGGCCTTCCGGCACGCGAGCGGTGCCCTCCGTGGTGACGTAGATGG
>DAOVRD010000277.1 GCA_030628375.1 Planctomycetota bacterium | reverse complement strand
GTTTCTGCAACATGGGCACCCTCCGCCGCGACAATCTGAAACGCGTTGCCGGCGTCGTGGAGACGGTCCTGTACGACGCCGGCAACGCGTTTCAGATTGTCGCGGCGGAGGGTGCCCATGTTGCAGAAACAATGCACGGCGTGGCTCAGCCCCGCCTCGATCGCCGGGAGGAACTCGCGGTGGATGGCCACCGAGTGCCCGCAAGCCGCGACCACGCCGCGCTCCCGCAGCGCCCGAACGAGGTCCACGGCGCCCTCCAACTCAGGCGCCAGCGTCATGGAGGTCAGCACGTCAGCGTACTCCAGGAACGGGGCGTACCTCTCGGGAGTGGGACAGACCAGCAGCTCCTCAGGGTGCGCTCCCTTCTGCTCAGGATTCAGGAACGGTCCTTCCTGATGAATGCCCAGCACCTCGGCCCCGGGCAACCCGCCGGCCCGCTGCACGCGGCGCACGTTGTCAAGGCCGGCCAGCAGGTCTTCGGTAGGAGCGGTGATCATTGTCGGGACGAAGGACGTGACGCCGCGCGTGACGAAGAACCGGCTCATCGTCTCCAGCGCCTCCGGCGTGGCGTCCAGCACGTCGGCGCCGTGGCTGCCGTGGACGTGGATGTCCACCAGGCCCGGTGCGATGTAGCCTCCGACGGCGTCCATCACCTCGGCTCCGGGCGGTTCTTCCACCTCGTTCCGGCGTCCGACGGCCCGGATGCAGGAGCCCTCGGTGACGACCACGCCGTCCCTGATCTCCCGCAGCGGCGTCAGCACGGTCCCGTTGCGGATCACGGTGCACCGAGCATCGGCTTTCACAATTCTGACCCTCCAGCGGTCTCTTCGCCTTCGGCCGCCGCCGGCCCCCTGCCGAACACGCTCACGAGCACATTCTGGACACCGCGCACCGCGAGATGTCGCCCGGTTAACGCGCGCTACTGGGCCTTGCAGACGAAGTCCAGGTACTTCCCGCCGGGCGTGCGCTCGATGTGATCCACAAACGTGAAGGACACCTCGACCGGCACGCCGACGAGCAATCGGAAGCGCTCCCTTACTTGCTCCTCATGCTCCGCCCGAAAGCTCTGCCTGGGAACAATGATCACCTCAAAGCGGGTCCGCTCGTGCTGAATGACCATGTACTGGCGGACGGCCTCGGTCAATCGCATGACTCTCGTCACACCCACCGGGTACTTCGTGCGGCCGTCGGGCATCAGGATCCGTCCTCTCTTGCGGCCTATGATCTCGCGCAGTCCCAGCAGGTTCCTGCCGCACGGACAAGGGCCGTCCGCCAGGGTCGCGTAGTCCCCCACGTCGTACCTGATGACGGGGAACGCGAAATTGACCAGGCTCGTCACAACGATTCTTCCCATCCCGCCTGGCGGGCACGGCCGGCCCGCCTCGTCTATCACTTCCAGGAGAACGTTCTCCTCGTGCACGTGGTACCCGCTCCCCGAGGGGCACTGGCTGGCAATACAGCCAACCTCCACACAGCTATAGAGATCGTGCACGGGCGCGCCGAAGGCTTCCTCGATCGTATCCCGCGTGTCCAAGGGCAACAGCTCGCCGATGGTCTGCACGAGCTTCAAGCGCGTCAGGCCTTCTCGCCGATCCCCCAGCATCCGGCCCAGCAACTCCAGGTTCGTGGGATAGGAGAGAAAGTAGTCCGGATTAACGCGGAGCAGCATAGCCAACTGGGCCGGCAGCTCCTGGCCGATGTCCATGAAGCGAGCCGGCCCGGTGACGAAGACGCGCGACACCAGGCCGCCCCAATCGTCAACCCCCATGCCCTGCTCCGTGTACAGGCGCGGAGACCCTTCCGGGTAACGGCGAATGGCAACCAGGGTCCCGCGCGGATCAATGCCGGCCCACACCTCGTTGCGGACCGTACACGCGTTCCACATCAAGTGTGACACGTTCGACACGACCACCTTCACCGGAGCCGCTGTGGACCCGGACGTTCTTAACTCCCCTTGGGCCATCGTGCCTGCCGGCAGTTCGCCAGCCTTGATCTCCTCGAAACGATCCTGCAAATCGTGCCGCGTCAGCAGCGGGAGGGCACGGAAATCGGCAACCGACGTGACATCGTCAGGGCTGAAGCCGATGCTGCGGAACCGGTCGGCATAGAAGGGCGACTGCTTCCCGGCAAACCGAAGGAGCACGCAAAGCTGCTCAAGCTGCCGAGCCTCGATCTCACTCCTGGGACGCCATTCGTTCTGCAGGAGCTGATCCGCCACCGCGCGGATCGCCAGGCCCATCTCGTAGTAGCAGCCAGGCCAGACCGCCCCGGGCACGCGTCGCAACTCGTGCTCCGGGGGCACGCAAGTGCAACGACGGTCGCGGGCCCGCTCGGTCACTTGGATTCCTCGCCTGATCCGAAGGAAGCCGGGCAATTCACGGCGCTGAGCCCCCCATTATGGGTGCTCCACTCCGAGACGGCAGACAGGGCTCAACCGTTCGGCCGATCTTTCACCCCTTCCAGACCTGCTCGAAGACCCGCACGAAGTTGCCGCCCAGCACTTTGAGGATCACTTCATCGGAGTGCCCGCGCCGCACCATGCGCCCCGTGATCGCGGGCACCTTGGAGATGTCCTCCAGGCCCTCGGGTGCGTTGTGCAAGCCATACAGATCAGATCCGAGTCCGACGTGGTCCGGGCCGACCAGGTCTATGACGTACTCGATGTCCGCGACCACATCATCAACGTCCCTGGCGACCAGGAAGAAGACCCCGAAGACACCGCCGTTCTTTGCCAAAGCCTCCAGCCGCTCCCGACCGCGCGACACATCGTAGGCAGGATGGAACGGGCTTTCCTCAGCCTTGAGCGGAAAGTATTTCCTCGGACTGCGATGGGACAGAACCACCGGCGCCTGGGCGATCTCAAGCGTCTCCCAGAAACCAACTTGATTCAAGTGACCCACGTCAACGACAATTCCCAGCTCATTCATCCGTTTGACTGCCTGCTTGCCCAGATCCGTCAGTCCACCCGTGTGCACATGGTATTGCGTGCCGTCGGCGAAGTAATTGCGTCGGTTATGGGCCAGACCCGCCATACGCACGCCCAACTTGTAGAAGAGGTCCAGGAACTTGAAGTCATATCCCAGGGCTTCCGATCCTTCCAGGGCCATGATGGCGCCGCATTTCCCTTCCCGTTTTATCCTGTGAATGTCTGCGACGGTGGTCACCAGTTCGAAATCGTCATTGTCTTCCACTTCCCGATGGAGCCACCAGACCATCTCCAGGCTCCTCCTGAGCGCCCGCTCCAGCTCATGGTCCTTCACGAAGACGGCGCACACCTGTGCTGTCAGCCCTCCCGCCCGAAACTGAGGCAGGCTGTATTGGCCTATGCAGCCGAAGGCGCTGTCACGCGGCCATCCCCTGCCCTGCGAGGAACCCTCAGCAATCTCAAACGGAGGCTGCCATTTCTTCGGGTCGGGGATCTCCACCTGAGTTCCCATTCGGACGTAGCCATCCGCTATCGGGATCAGGATGTCGCTGTGGCAGTCTATGACGATAGCCTGCTTGTGAAGCTCCGCCGCGTGCGCCGCTGCGTCCTGTGCCGACTGCATGAACAACTCCCCTTTCATCGCTTCGTGCCGCTTGCTCGTCAGGTGCCCCAGTCGCGTTCCGCCTCCGCACCAGGCCGGCCCGGGCCGTGCCGTCAGTAGGCGTCGAGGGTCGCCTCAGCGGGCACCATGCTGCGGAATCCGTCAACGATGGCTCGGATCGCCGCGACGGGGATGCGCAGACGGGTCTCAACGACGTTGGGGCCGACCATCCGGCCGGTGAAGCCGATGCCCGGAGCAGGCTCAAAGGCGATCGCCTCCAGGTCTACCGGAATGGGCATGTGCACCATGACCTTGCTGATGGCGTGCAGATACCACTCGGCCAGATCGCTCAGCGCAAGGTAACCGACCGTCGCCGGTTCCACAGGCATACCGGTCAGTGCGGCGGCCAACTGCCTTGACCTATCCATGCGCGCCTTGCCGTCTATCATGGCCCTGAGCGTATCGAGCGCATCCACTCCCGACGTGGAGAGCCAAACGTCGTCAACGAACGTCCAGTAGGCTTTCATCTCGCCCCCGTACATGGCCTCCATCATCTGCTCTTGCATTGCAGCCACCTGCTCACCCTCGGGCGTGCCCTCCAGGGGAATGAACTCCATCTCGTACTCCCACTCACTGATCCGGCAGCCGCCGTGGGTGTGGGAGTCGGGGCTGACCTTCAGGCTCATCTTCATGAGCTTATTCTGGTTGCCGAAGAAGGTCTCAAGCGCCGCCGGACTGGACTCCAGGAGCTTCCTCATCGCCGCCCGGTCCTTGGTCCTGACGGCATAGACGAGGCAGGCCGCACCTTCAGGGCTTCGCACCATCCCGACCGCCATCTCGTCTCCCATGGTCCTCGCCATCTCGCGCGCCAACTGGACAAGCGCACCCATATCGGCGCCGTCGCCGCCGAAGGCCGGCATTATCTCGTCCAGGAAAGCGACGTACCATTCGACATAAGGTCCCAGGTCCCCCACCTTGCCGGCGGCAACCATCATCGAGTCATCCGGAAGGTATCTGAGCAGTTCGAGCTCACCTCCCGACAGGCCGGCCAGGTACTGTCCCATCCCGCTGCCCGGGACAAGCGCCGTCTGCTTGGTGACGCGCAGATCGTCTTCGCCGAAGGACACCGTCGTCACAACCGTGTCGATCTGCCAGGCCAGGTCCTCGACGGCGTCTAGCTCGGCCCGCAGCATCGCCTGTGCCAACTCGACACGAGCAGGTGAAGCGGTCGACATCCTGGAGAGCACCCTCTCTCTGACGGCGTCAAACGGGTTCTGCCCGGCAGCGTTCAGGGCATCCAGCAGGCGCTTCAGGCGGACTACAACGCTCGCGTCCCCGCCCTCGACGACCGGCCCCCCCGTCCACGCGCCGGCTTCCATCAAGGCAACGACCTTGCCGACCACCTGCTGGTCCCGCCCCAGGGCCGCCCGGTTGCCGACCGTGCCGATGATGAGCGGCCGCAACCCCTCACTGTAAACGTGCAGGCTTCCCTCGTCCTTCACCTTCTGGATGCCCGGCAGGAGGCTGCCCAGGTAGGTTTGCGGATCGGCAACGCTGAAGACCAGCACAACGCTACGGTGCAGTGGCGGCGCCAGGATCACCACTTGAAACGGTTTCTGCAGGTCCACAGCGGCAGGATTCATCGTCTTGAGCAGCGCCGCCGGTGCGACCTGGGCCAGGGCTGGGATCACGGCATTGGGGTCAATCGCCATGGCCAGGTTCTGCAGCTTCTGCCCCACGGACACCATGTTGTGGATCTCGGCAAACACCACCACCTGTTCGGGCAGCTTCTGGGCCGCAGCGGGCTGGCCGTGGGCCACCCCCGAAACCGCCAACAGGATCACGACACACAGCATCTTCGCGCACTTCATGTCGACTCCCTCCTGACAAAACAATATCACCTGTGCGCGGGGCAGCAAATGGGCTACGTGTCCCTGCGCCGCACGGACGGGATACTACCGCCCGGTCTGTTCACCC
>DAOVRD010000373.1 GCA_030628375.1 Planctomycetota bacterium | reverse complement strand
CGTGCCGCACGTCGCCGGCGTCAAGAGCGTCAGGCAGCCAACCTGTCGCCAGAGCCGTCTCTGCTTCTGGCATCAAGCCGTGTGTGTTGCGAGCGACACGGACACCCGTGCGTTCGGAACTCAAAAAGGATGACGTCCGTCGTAAGTGATTTGCGCGGCAGGTCGATGCGACACGCATAGGCGTTC
The DNA here is from genome assembly GCA_030628375.1 of Planctomycetota bacterium. Classification (GTDB taxonomy): domain Bacteria; phylum Planctomycetota; class Brocadiia; order SM23-32; family SM23-32; genus DAOVRD01. The sequence continues at coordinate 3,371 of DAOVRD010000373.1, read as the reverse complement.
GGTGCCGGGACTTTGGTCGGGCACGTCGTCCTGCGCTGGCCAGCAGACTGGACGCTTGCCAGCCGGCAGACGCACACGTCATGAAGGGGCTCATTCAGGCCGAAGTCTCCGCGCTTCCCATAACATTCCTTCGAGAACACCCGAACGGCTGCGTCGGCCTCGTAGTGCGTGCGGAACTGGTCGGCCAGGCATTCCACCCAGATGCTGGACCTTCTCCGGTGCAGCTGGCTTTGAGACTCGGCTTCGATCTTCTGGGTTCTGGCAGCACTCAGGGCCGAACTGAGTAGTTGCTTGATGTCCACGGTAATCCTCCTGTCCAGTGATGCCTGTACCTGGCCGTCAGGCGGCCGGCCTGGTCGAGCCGTTCTTCGCGCCTCCGTGAGAGGGCCTATGGACTCCCGAGAACCACGTCCAGCAAGGGCTTGCAGGCGATCCACGCCGAGGCGAACGCGTCTATCGCCTTCGGCCCGTGGACGGTGGGGCAGTCCTGATAGGCGAACTTCACTCCGAGGCCCAACTGCATGTTGGAGCGCTTTCTGCGAAGAGCTGAGAAGACTGCATCCAGCCACTCGGGCTGGTACTTCGGCCAGCCCTTGGGCCTCGGCGTTCCGGTAGAGACGCACGTTCTCGGGTCGAACTCCAGACGTGCATCACTGTGCGGAATGGACCGGCTCCTGGGGTACCGTCGCTGCAGCATCTGCACCCACGGATGTGAGCCGGGGGCCCGCTTGCCAACTCCATCGAGCTGCCGGGTGACCTTGGCGAAGAGCTCGCCAAACGGCTTCTGGCCGGCACCGACGAGTCTCCTTCGGTGACTCGCCCTCAGCCCGTTGGGCAATGTGACCATGCTAAGGGCATGGTCGTGCTGGATGGAGAGCGTGAGGTGGGGGACTTTCCAGACGTCCGCGTCCGTGCTCGCGCCTCTCAACCGAATGTAGTCCCACACGTACGTGAGTTTGCGCCCCGTGATTGCCTTTTTGCCGGCTGCCTCGGTGTCGATGCGCAGGATTCCGCGTAGATTCCGTCGCTTGCGCAGCTCTGCCATAGCCAGCCCAAGCACGCGCTTCGCCTCACGGTAGGTGTAGGGGTTGTCCTTGGTGAAGGGGATGCCTGAGAACACCGTCAACGTCCCTTCCTTCAAGTAGCCGTCGGCAATCATCTTCCCTTCGAGGACCTCCATGTACTGAGCGGTGCGAGCCGCCCACGCGGACGACCGCGCTTGACTCCGGAGCCAGATGTAGAGATCCGACCAGGCAATCCGTCTCACGGTGTCTGGGAGAGTAAACTCCGGCGGCAGGACGCTGAGGACAAGAAGACGGACGTTCTCGAACCCGCGCCGGCGTGCGGTCGCGAGGTGGCGGCGCAATTGACTGAGACGGGGCGACGCTGCCACCTTGCATTCAATGACAAGGGCCCAGCCGGAGTCATTAAACACCCACGCATCCGGGATTCCCTGTTTCTGGGACTCCTCCTCGGTGAGCGGCGTTTCGCCCGGCAACTGCTGCTCGACGACTTGTAGGCCTGCTACCGGCGGGTTGGACCGACCGAGCGCAAACCGCAGGAATCGCCGGAGGAGCGGCCGATCATCGGCGAGACCACAAATGAGAGCGTGGGTCAGACGGTTCTCGGGCTGCGCGTACTGGTCGAAGACGTTCCTCAAGCTCACGACCTAAGAGTTAGAGGCCACTGCCGCCGAGCATGTGGAAGTAGCGGAACGCCGCAAGAATCGCCAGTCGCCTGCTCGACGGACAGGGGAGCATTCGCCGGTCGCCCTGCCGGTTCGGCGCGCGGCCGGGCTTCAGGCCGACCATCTCCTTGCAGTGCGCGATCCAGCAACTCTTTGGCCTGAAGCCTTGGTTCCGGCTCACCCATTCCAGGATCTGGCGGTACGTAGCCATTAGGCCGACTCCGGTCTCGGGGCGTTCCTTTGCCTTGGGCTGGCACATAGTATCGCTCGACTTGTTGGATCAGTCAAGGCAAGAGGGCAGCCAGAGCGTCTGCACAGATTGCACTCTGTCTGCCACGATATGCCCGATCGATTGCACAGGGGGGCATCATCTCAACCATGCTGCTATGCCTTGACTTCGGCAAGTGTTCTGGGCACAATTGAGGCGCCTTCCTGAGAGCGTCGTTCCGATGCGTGTAGGCGTCCCGTCAGCCTTCTGCGAGGGGTTTCTCATGGCGGAGGGATTCAGGTCGGACGCAGTCGTGCGGCACGTCCTGCCCGGCGACGCTGGCGACACCAGCTGGCTCGAGCGCTTGAACGACTTCGGCAAGCAGGAGACGCTGCGCCAGGTGGCTTTCAAGGGCACGCACTGGCCCGACATGCCGGATGGGTGCCGCGGCACTCGACCGGTGCACTTCTACCCCCACATCCTGCCGGACGGCCAACTCGCGAAGGCTTTCTTCCCTCCGATCTCTGGCGAAGTCCTGCGGTACTGCCGCTGCAATGATGTTGCCATCCATACCGAGGCCCTGAACCTTCGGAGCTCACAGGTCGCCTGCTTTAACGTGATGTTTCCCTTGCGGCAGGACCTCAGCCTGGCGGCACGTGCGCTTGAGCCGGTGCTGCCGGACGTAAGCAGTGTGGAGCGGATGGAGTTCGAATACACGGGTCCGGACGAGGCAACCGAATGGCTGGGGGAACCCCGTGGCGGCAGGAGGGGCCAGAACAGGACCAGCATCGACATCGCCATCTGGTGGTCCGATGGCGCGCGCAGGCTGCTAACCTTGGTCGAGTGGAAGTATACCGAGAGCCGCTACGGGATCTGCGGCGGCTACCGTTCCAGAGGCAACCCTGACAAACGGCGGTGCAAGGAGTTGAATGTGTTGGACCCCGCAGCGCCCACGAAGTGCTATCTGACCGAGGGCCGCAACCGACGACGCTACTGGGAGCATCTCAAGTGTGCTGGCATCGACCTGGCCGTCGCCTCTGAGGCAGTTGGGTGCCCCTTTCGAGGGCCCTTCTACCAGCTCATGAGGCAGCTGCTGCTGGCGCAGTTCCTGCGGGAACGGGAAGACGTTCACCAGGTGTTCGTGGTCTCGCTGGGTTTCCGAGGTAACACAGACCTACTAAGATCGCCTGGCATGCTTCGTCCTCTGGGGGCGAACGTCCTGGCAGCATGGAACCGGCTTCTCCGTGGCGTGCCGCCGGTAAGACACGTGACGGCCGAAGAGATCGTTGAGGCCGCCAGGGCTCATGGGAGTCCCAGTAACGCCGATTGGCTGCACTACCTCAACGAGAGATACGGGTTGTAGCGGAAGGGAGCATTCCCCGTCGCTTGGTGGTGCCTGGGGCCTGATGAGCTTGGTCAGACGACAGGGGGGACGGTGATGGTTGAACCCGAGATGAGCATGAACGTGGTGTCAAT